>NZ_RZOT01000341.1:0-6581 GCF_003999085.1 Mesorhizobium sp. M4A.F.Ca.ET.090.04.2.1 | reverse complement strand
ATGGTGCCCAGAGGCGGATTCGAAGCGAAGGAAATCTGGCTTTGTTTCCAAATAGTTGACGCCCACACAAGAGCAGGGATAGCCAACAAAAATACCAACAAAATATTTCTGTGGATTGGTTCGGTTCCCGGAAATCGCTCTATTCGCTCAATGCCATCGCATCCCAACCTTATCTCAGAAGCGGAGCGTTGAGCAAGTCGCAGGTCCGCTGCTGCCTCCAATTTCCCCGAGATCTGATCGCCCTTACCACTTGAAGATGGCGGCGAGAGCGTCTTTCGACTTGACGCTTACGTCCTTGAAAATATTGAACTTTTCGCGGCATTTGTTACACAGTCTGTTACACGGCTACAGCGTTAATTTAAGCTCTCGGCATCTGAGCTCGCGCGCCCGAGCATCGACCTAATCCGATACTGGCTCGGGGCATCGTTGCTCCCGGAGCTTCAGCGTAGTCTCGCAAAAATTCCCAAGCCGCTTCGGGGCTGACGAGTCTGCGAAGCCGACGAGCGATAGGCAATACCGAGACGCAGACATTACGTGACGGCACTTGATATTGCAGTGCAGCAAGCGTAGAGCACCGCCCGCTTATGGGAGTGTCGTCCATGGCCCTTACCAATGCTGGTAACGAGGCAGAACCTGTCGAACAATCGAGCCATTCTGAGGTCGAGCAGCACAGCACCAAGGTGCTGATGCTGGGCGCGTTGGGCGTGGTTTACGGCGATATCGGCACCAGCCCGATCTATGCATTCCGAGAGGCGTTGCACGCATCGGCCGGTGGCAACGTCGCCAACCGTGGCGACATCCTCGGCGTACTCTCGCTGATCATCTGGTCGCTGACGATCACCGTCACCATCAAATACATCATGTTCGTGCTCCGTGCCGACAATCGCGGCGAGGGCGGGGTGCTGTCGCTGATGGCGCTGGCGCGCAACAGTTTCCCGACGCGCTCGGCGGTGATCCTCGGCATCGGCATTGTCGGCGCGGCGCTTTTTTTCGGCGACGCAGTCATTACGCCGGCGATCTCGGTGCTGTCGGCGGTCGAAGGTATGAATGTCGTCACGCCGACCTTCCAGCCCTATGTGGTGCCGCTGACACTGGCCATTCTGGCGGTCGTGTTTGCGGTACAGCGGTTTGGCACCGGCGGCGTAGGATTGGTGTTCGGGCCCGTTACCGCGCTGTGGTTCCTGGCCATCGGCCTTTCCGGCCTCAACCACATCATGGACGACCCGGAAATCCTGCTGGCAATCAGCCCGCATTATATCGTGTCATTCCTGATCAACTCGCCCGAAGTCGCCTTCGTCACGGTTGGTGCGGTTTTTCTCGCCGTCACCGGCGCTGAGGCGCTCTATGCCGACCTCGGCCATTTCGGGCGCAAGCCGATCGTGCTTGCCTGGCTGGCCATCGTGTTTCCTTGCCTGTTGCTCAACTATGTCGGGCAAGGCGCCTTCGTGCTGGCGAATGGCGGTGTCGTCGGTCATCCCTTCTTCGAGATGAACGAAGGCCGGATGCTTATCCCGATGGTGGTGCTGGCGACGGCGGCGACCGTGATCGCCAGCCAGGCGGTGATCTCCGGCGCTTTCTCGCTGACCAGGCAAGCAGTGCAGCTCAACATGCTGCCGCGCCTGGAAATCCTGCATACGTCGGAAAGACAATCCGGCCAGATCTATATGCCGCGCGTCAACATGCTACTGGCGCTCGTGGTGATGCTGCTGGTGGTCGGCTTTGGCGAATCTAGCAAGCTTGCCTCGGCCTACGGCATTTCGGTGACAGGCAACATGCTGGTGACGAACATACTGCTTTATGTCGTCATGACGCGCATCTGGAAATGGCCGCTCGGCGTCGCGATAGCCTTAATGGCGGTGTTCGTCTTCATCGATACCGGCTTCTTTGCAGCCAACATCGTCAAGGTATTCGAAGGCGGCTGGGCCTCGCTTGCCATTGCCGCAGTGATCGTGATGACCATGTGGACTTGGATAAGAGGCACCAGGTATCTATTCGACAAGACGCGCAGGAACGAGATTCCGCTCGATTCCCTTGCAGGCAATCTGTTGAAGAGGAAACCGCAGCTGATGTCCGGTACGGCCGTGTTCCTGACCAGCGATCCCGCCAGCGCGCCGACCGCGTTGATGCACAGCCTGAAGCACTACAAGGTGCTGCACGAACAGAATGTCATCCTCTCGGTGGTGACGGCGCAACAACCCGTCGTGCCCGACAGTGACCGGGTCAAGATGGAAACGATCAACGAGCTGTTCATGCGGGTGACGCTGACCTTCGGCTATATGGAGCAGCCCAATATCCCGCGCGCGCTGGCGATCTGCCGCAAGCAGGGCTGGAAGTTCGACATCATGACGACCTCTTTCTTCCTGTCGCGGCGCTCGCTCAAGGCCTCGCCCAATTCCGGCATGCCGGTCTGGCAGGACAAGCTGTTCATCGGGCTGGCGCGCACGGCGGCCGACGCAACGGAATATTTCCAGATCCCGACCGGACGCGTCGTCGAGATCGGAACACAGGTGGCGATTTAGTGCATGCCGCAGTTCAGCAGCTGAGAAGCCACTTGAGCGTGTCCATAGAAAGCGCCTCACTGAATACCAAACATCCCCATCCTCTGTTTGGTACGTTTCCAACTCTTGATATCTTGGAATTGACCAAGGATCGCTGCTTGGGTTCTGTCTCGGGAGGCGCGACTTCGGTGAGCAGAACTCTAGCAGCCCTTTCCCAGACTCTCCGCATGAATCGGAGTAGCCTGCTTCCATCGGCGATTTACATGTGGCATCGCCGTTGAGCGACGGCCACCCTTCCGCCCTAATGGGAGGAACAGCTATGGTCAGTAACACCAGCTCAATGAGTGGCATTGCCTATCCCAGCGACCTGGCTTTGTTGAAGCAGGTCTTTGATCGTGTCTGCGCCGAGGCAGGTATCTCCGTTAGTAGCATGCAGGCGGAGCGCCTGAGCGTGAGCGTAATGGCACTGTTCTCGGACGGCGAGTTCGATGAGGCCGTTCTTTATGAACGCCTTAAGCTTGATGCCCGCTCCTTGCCCAGAACGGGCAGCGTATGACCTCCGATCATCAGGAAGTCCTCACGAGCCTTGTAGCTCGTTATGAAACCGTAGTGTCGATACAGGACCGGATCGTTGAGCACGACCGGCGTTTCGGGCCTAGCATCCGAATTGGATGAAGTCCTACTGGAGCGGCTGCTCGTCTCGTTACGGAAGGCCCGCGTCGCCCTGGAGCTGGGCGGTGATCAGGGTGGATTTGCGGCGATAGCGTTCCTCGACGATTTCGAACAGATGGAAGCGCTGTTGGTCGGTGAGGCTGTGAGTTCCGAAGTCATCGAGGATGAGCAGTTGCGCGCGGGTGAGTTTGTCGATGAGGCGTGGGAAGCGGCCATCGAGACGAGCGAGCGCCAAATCCTCGAACAGGCGCGGCACGCGCACATAGAGCACGGAATGATCGAGCCGTGCCGCTTGCCGTCCGAAGGCGCAGGCCAGCCACGACTTGCCGGTTCCGGTCTGGCCGGTGACGATCAGGTTCTCATGAGTTTTCAGCCATTTGCCCTGGGCGAGCGCCATGGTGCTGCGCCGGTCGAGTCCGCGCGGCGCGGCAAAGTCGATGTCCTCGATGCAGGCTTCGGGAAAGCGCAGCCTGGCTGAGGCGAGCCGGTTCCGGACGCGCTTGTCGGCCCGCATGGCGACCTCGCGGTCGAGCATCAGGCCGAGCCACTCGTCACGGCTGAGTTCGTTGGCGTTGTTGCGTTCGGCCAGTTCGCGCCAGGCGGCAGCCATGCCGGCCAGACCGAGGGCCTGCATCTGGTCGAGGGTAGGGTTCGTCAGCATTCTTTCTTTTTCCTTCACGGTAATAGGTGGAGCCGCGGATGTTGGCGTCTGGGGTGTCGGCTTTGCCGGTTCTGCGGAGCTGGCCCGGTCGAGGCCGGCTTTGAGGATGGCGGTGACGGAGGAGTAGGCGATCGCGTTGATCAGCAGCGCCCGCTCGCAGGCGGCATCGAGACGCTCCGGCCCATAGCGCGGCGCCAGCGACAGGATGCCCATGGCCGAGCGATATCCCTGTTCCGGATGCGGCCGGTCGCGCATCATGCGCTCGACCAGGATGGCGGCGTTGGGGCCGATCCTGGCCGCCCTGCTGATCAGGCTGGCCGGCGTGGTGTTGGCGTAGCGCTGGTGCGCCTTGGGCATGTGTTCGTTGACGGTGACATGGCCGGAACGCTGTGAGCGACGGACATGGCTGGCGACACGCTGGTGATCGTGGAAGATCTCGACCACTCGATGCGTGAGCCGCACCTCGACGGTGCGCCCGATCAGCCGGTGCGGCACCGAGTAAAAGGTCTTGTCGACCTCGACATGGTAGTCAGGATGGACCTTCGCCGACTTCCACTCGGCGTATTCGAACGGTGCCGCCGGCAGCGGCTTCAAGGCAGCCGCTCGATCTCCCCGAACAGTTCGCGGCGGCTTTGGCCGACATGGCGCATCGGCCGGTTGTTCAGCTCCTCGAGCAGTTCGGCGATCGCCGCGTTGAGCTCGGCGATCGAGAAGAAGGATCGGTTCCTCAGCCGCGCCAGAATCCAGCGCTCGACAATCAGCACCGCGCCTTCGACCTTGCCCTTGTCGCGCGGCTTGCGGCTGCGGGTCGGCAGGATGGTGGTGTCGTAATGCTCGGCCATCGCGGCAAAGGTCGCGTTCAGCGTCGGCTCGAACCACAGCGTCTTGACGACACCGGCCTTCAGGTTGTCGCACACGATCGCTCTGGTGACGCCGCCGAAGAAGGCGAGCGCTCGCACCTGGCCCTCGATCCAGTCCGGCAGCTTCTGGCTGGAGCTGGCAAAGGCGAAGGTCAGATTGGAGGCGCCCAGCACCGCGACAAAAATGTGCGCCGGGTAAATGATGCCGGTCGCCGGATCGATCACCGGCACCGTCTGCCCGGCATAGTCCGTCTGCATCACCGCGCCCGCCGCATGCCGGTTGCGGAATGTCGCGCTCGTCCGGCGCTCGAAAGCGGCGAAGTGCTCGCAGAACCAGGTGTAGCCGTAGCCGTCGGGGTTGGCGGCGCGATACTCCTGCCACAACAGCGTCAGCGTCACCCCCTTGCGCTTCAACTCCCTGGCGATCAGCGCAAAGTTCGGTTCGCTTAGGTCTTGCGGCGGACGACCGGCACGGCCAAACAGCAGCCGCTCAAGTGTCGCGTCGTCGTGCGATATCGCTGGCTCGCCTCGTGACCGATCGGGATAGGAGCGATGCAGTCTTTCTGGGGCGGATGAAGGAACCTTTGACACGGTTCGGAATACACCGCGTCGTGACGCAATATGCCGCCATGGCGAGAAAAACCGTGCCGACCGTGGCCACGAAGCGCGTCAGGCCGTGGCCACGAAGCGCGTCAGCCCCATACGATTCGTCACACGACAGCCGTCCACCTCCTGCGTGCCGGCGTCGATATCGACACGATCCGCGCCTGGCTCGGCCATGTGTCGTTGGACACCACGCACATCTACGCCGAGGTTGATCTGGAAATGAAGGCAAAGGCGTTGGCCAAGGTTGAAGTCAGCGGCTTGAAAGAGCCCCCACGGCAGCGATCTCTGCCGTCATTAATGGCATTCCTGAAAGCCCTGTAGCGAACTACCATCGCCGTTCTTCTTATGTGGCGGCTTGGGCCAAGGAAATCACTGACATCCTTGGCTCATCCCCCGGAGACGCAACATAAATTTGGCCGCAACATAACAGGTGAAGTGTTATGCCGAACATATTAGCCGCTTCTGCGAACTCTTTCGCAGTTTCGAGCAGCGGCTTTCGCCGATGATGCGCCAGGAGCATGCGGCCGGCGACAAGGTCTTCGTCGACTATTCCGGCAAGAAGATCCCGATTGTTGATCGCAAGACCGGTGAGATCCGCGAGGCAGAGATCTTCGTGGCAGTGCTCGGCGCATCCAGCTTCACCTTTGCGGAGGCAACTTGGACGCAAACGCTCCCGGACTGGATCGGCTCGCATGTCCGGATGTTTCGTTTCTTCGGAGGCGTTCCCCGGCTGATCGTTCCCGACAATCTGAAGTCGGGCGTCAGCAGCGCCAGCTTCTACGACCCCGAGATCAACCGCAGCTAGGGGAGGGGATTTCGTTGACCATCGGCCGGCAGAGGAGCGGGCCGAGCGTTTCGTGACATGACCGAACGGAATTTCGTCCGGCTGCGCAAAAAGGTGCCCTGTCGAGACTTACTTGTTAGCAGGGACGAACTCGTGAAGAGTTAAACGACTGATAAGGCAACATTATCATTCGTTTTATGATGCCGACAAGCACAGCGCTTTCTGCGCAAATAGATTGCTAAAAGCGCCGTCATGACTCATCGTGCTTGCGATGATTCTGCGACCCAACCCCTCTCTGTCTCGCCGTGGCGTGCTTGGCGGCGCCTCTTCGATCGCACCGATGGCAACGGTGCCGACCTGGGTTGCGCGGGGCCGCCCTCGACACCCAAACGGTTGCGGGACAAGGCATCGAGGACATTGCAGTCACGGCCGGCGCCGCCATCGGCGCGCTCGATGCGGTGGTCCGCCGGCAGGAGCGGTGGGCCGGCGGACCACCGCAT
>NZ_RZOT01000340.1:0-6598 GCF_003999085.1 Mesorhizobium sp. M4A.F.Ca.ET.090.04.2.1 | reverse complement strand
GTCCGGCGCCGTCGGCCTTTTTCACATTGCCGGCGTGACGCCGGAGGCGCCCGATGCCGAGACCATTCTCGCCGGCGCCGCGCCGGAAACGGTCATCCGCGTCACGCCCGAAATGGCCGCGAATGCCCGTGCGGGGCTGTCGACGGCAGCGGCGCCAAAGACAATCGACGCAGTTGCAATCGGCAGCCCGCATCTGTCGCTGGCCGAGTTCGACATGCTGGAACGGCTGATCGCCGGGCGGCGGCTCGGCGTGCCGATCTATGCCTGCACCGGCCGCCATGCGCTGTCCGGCCTCGAACAGGGTGGCCGGCGCAAGGCGCTCGAGGCAAGCGGGGTGGTGATCGTCGCCGACACCTGCGTGGTGGTGACGCCAATCATGCCGGTGCTCAGCAACGGCGTGCTGATGACGAATTCTGGCAAGTTCGCGCATTACGCGCCAGGCAACACCGGCTACTCCGTGCTCTACGCCTCCCTGGCCGACTGCGTCGAAAGCGCCGTGCTTGGTAAGCCACGATTTACGGACATCGCGGCGTGAGCGCCGCTCCGGAAATCCTGGTGCCGGGGCGAACCGGGCAAGGCGAGGCGCTGGTGCTGACGGCGCCGATCAGCTTCTGGGGCGGCGTCGACCCGAAAACCGGCCGCATTGCCGACGTGCGCCATCCGCAGCATGGTGAGATCATCTCCGGACGGGTGCTGTTCCTGCCGGGCACGATCGGCTCATCCTCGGCCTCGGCCGTGCTGATGGAGCTTGTCCACAACGGCCGGGCGCCAGCCGCGCTGGTGCTGCACGAGCCGGACGCGATCCTCCTGCTCGGACTCATCGTCGCCAGGGAAATGGGCTGGGAGACGCCGATCGCGGTCCAGCTTGCTCGAAACGTGTTCGAGACCTATCGCGGCAGCACTGTGAACGTCGCCGGCGATGGCGCCCTCACCATCGCTGGCTGACGGCCTCAGGTCCTGAGCGGCAGCACGCGGTCCGGCGGACGGTGGCCGTCGAAGAAGGCGCGGATGTTGATGATCACCTTCTCGCCCATGTCGATGCGGCCTTCGAGCGTCGCCGAACCCATATGCGGCAGAAGCACGACCTTGCCCTTGGCGGCGAGCTTCAGCAGCTTGCTGTTCAGCGCCGGCTCGTGCTCGTAGACGTCGAGACCGGCGCCGGCGATCTTGCCGTCATGGATCAGCTTGATCAGCGATTCCTCGTCGATGATGTCGCCGCGCGCGGTGTTGACGATGTAGGCCGAGGGCTGCATCAGCGCCAGGCGCCGCGCCGAAAGCAGATGGAAGGTCGCCGGTGTCGAGGGGCAGTTGACCGAGATGATGTCCATACGGGCCAGCATCTGGTCGAGGCTTTCCCAATAGGTCGCTTCCAACTCTTCCTCGACCGCCGGCAGCACGCGGTGGCGGTTGTGGTAGTGGATCGACAGGCCGAAGGCCTTGGCGCGCCGGGCGACAGCGGTGCCGATGCGGCCCATGCCGACGATGCCGAGACGTTTTCCCCAGATGCGGCGGCCAAGCATCCAGGTCGGTGACCAGCCGGCCCATTTCTTGTCGCTGGTCAGCACGTTGGCGCCTTCCGCCAGCCGCCGCGGCACAGCCAGCATCAGCGCCATGGTCATGTCGGCGGTATCCTCGGTCAGCACGTTCGGCGTGTTGGTGACGGTGATGCCCTTCTTTGCCGCCGCCGCCACGTCTATCTTGTCGACGCCATTGCCGAAATTGGCGATCAGCTTGAGATTGTCGCCGGCCTGGTCGATGAGTGCGGCGTCGATGTTGTCGGTGATCGTCGGCACCAGCACATCGGCTTCCTTGACCGCGGCGACAAGCTCCGGCTGCGTCATCGGCCGATCCTCGACATTCAGCCGCGCGTCGAACAGCTCGCGCATGCGGGTTTCGACGGGATCGGGCAGCTTGCGCGTGATGACGACGAGGGGCCTTTTCTTGCCTGCCATTGTTTCCTCGAACCCGATCTCGTTGAGACCTCTTTAACCAAGACAGGCGAAACTTGAAGCCGGTCGCGGTGCCAGCCACTCCTGTAACAAGCGGTGCCGCCGAAGACAAAGAAAAAGGGGCGCCGGTGCCAAAGGGCAGGCGCCGAAAGGAATGAAAGTGTCTGGTTTCGCGTCGCTTCGCCTGGCTCTCAGCGCGGCCGTTCTTGGCGCTCTTCTTTTTTCCCCGCAACAGGTGGCGGCGCAGAGCGCGGCCGGCCCGGCGCAGACGGTCACGCTGGGCCCCAGCGGCCTTCCCTTGCCGCGTTTCGTCAGCCTGAAATCGGGCCGCGTCAATTCACGCGTCGGCCCCGGCGCCAACTATTCGGTCGATTGGATGTATATGAAGGCGGGCCTGCCTATGGAAATCATCCAGGAATTCGACACCTGGCGCCGCGTGCGGGATGCCGACGGCTCGGAAGGCTGGATCAACCAGTCGCTGCTTTCGGGCCGCCGCACCGCGATCGTCGCGCCTTGGCAGCGCAGCAAGGGCGGCCGAATCAACCTGCTTGACGATCCCGATAAGGATGCAGGCGTCGTCGCCATCCTCGAGCCGGGCGTCATGGGCTCAATCAAGAAGTGCGACGGTCAATGGTGCGAGATGACCTTCGAAGGCCACACCGGCTGGCTGCAGCAGTCAGTCGTCTGGGGCGCCTATCCGGGTGAACGGGTCAAGAACTAATCCGGCCTGACAGGCGCAGGGACCTCGCGGCGGCCGATGCGGCCAAGATGGGTGTCCTGGAAACCGCTGGGCAGCTTGAGGCCGTAGCCGAGCGCGCGGTCGATGGCGATGTGGGAGATCCAGATCAGCGCGACTGCCGTCGCCATGGAACTACCGAGGACATATCCGGCCAGCGCCAGGGCAAGCGGGACGATCAGTATGTGCAGGGCGTTATAGGCGATGGCACCTACGCGCGGTCCGGCGAGGTAGCCCAGCATCGACAGGTCCGGCGCCAGGATGAGCAGCGCGAACAGCCACCATGACGTGCCCGTCATCGCATAGAGGACGACGGCCGCCGCCGCAGCGACACACCATTCGAGCCTGATTGCGAGATCGACAGGCCGCATCGGAAGCGGATCAGTCGCGCCGCTTCGGGCGCAGCCTCACCACGATATCGACATTGGCAATTTCCATGCCCTGCGGGGGCTCCGGCAGGTTGGAGACAGTCACCGGGCCGCTGGCGATATCGAATATCCTGTTTTCGCCTTCGATATAGAAATGGTGGTGGTCGGAAGTATTGGTGTCGAAATAGGTCTTCGACCCCTCGACGGCGAGGATGCGCAGCAGGCCCGCCTGGGTGAACTGGTGCAGGGCGTTGTAGACGGTGGCGAGCGAAACCGGCACGCCGGCTGCGATCGCCTCCTCATGCAGTTCCTCGGCCGACAGATGGCGGTCGCCCTTGGCAAACAGCAGATCGGCCAGCGCAACGCGCTGGCGTGTAGGCCTCAGGCCGGCCTCGCGAACCCGCTTGTCCACAGCGACATTATCCTTCCGGCAGCCCTGATCCATCTATCCCGTCGAAGCTCGCGCTTTCGGCCCAAAAACATGCCCAGAGTGGCGAAAAAACGTCATCGGCCGAAACTGGACACGTTTCGACATATATTCTGTCGGCCGAATGCGATCAATAGAGCAAGACGCTTGTGCTCCCGCGCGCATTGACCCGGGCAGACGGGCAGGTTAAGCGCAAACGCCGGTTTCCGGCCTTGGAAAGATTGTGTTAGGAAGCCAACGACAAGGGCGCCCACCGCCCGGGACGATCACGGGGACGAAATTGATGGCGGGTTCGAAGTCCAGCTACGAATATGAAGAACTGCTTGCCTGCGCCCGCGGCGAGCTGTTCGGACCGGGCAACGCGCAGCTGCCGTATCCGCCGATGCTGATGTTCGACCGCATCACCGAGATCAGCGAGACCGGCGGCGCCTTCGACAAGGGGTTCATCCGCGCCGAATTCGACATCAAGCCGGACCTGTGGTTCTTCGCCTGCCATTTCATCGGCAATCCGATCATGCCTGGCTGCCTCGGCCTCGACGCCATGTGGCAGCTGACCGGCTTTTATCTCGGCTGGCTCGGCGAGCCGGGCAAGGGCATGGCCCTGTCGACCGGCGAGGTGAAGTTCAAGGGCATGGTGACGCCGTCGGTCAAGAAGGTGGAATACGGGATCGACTTCAAGCGCGTGATGCGCGGGCGCCTGGTGCTCGGCATCGCCGATGGCTGGCTGAAGGCGGACGGCGAACCCATATACGCGGCGACGGATTTGAAAGTGGGTCTGTCCAAGCAATCGGCGGCGGTTTGACCGGCGCCACCACCCCGCCATGCGCCCTTTGAATGTGGGACCGCATAGCGCTTTTATTTTGCGTATGATCCTCTGCGAATTCCGATTGCGGTTTTCGAAATCATGCGCCGGAAGGAGTTGCGAATGAGACGGGTCGTAGTGACGGGCCTCGGCATCGTGTCGTCGATCGGCAACAATGCCAATGAAGTGCAGGCCTCGCTGCATGATGCCAAATCGGGCATCAGCTTTTCCAATTCCTTCGCCGAACACGGTTTCCGCTGCCAGGTCTGGGGCGCCCCAACGCTCGACCCGTCGGCAATGATCGACCGACGCGCGATGCGCTTCCTGTCGCAGGGCGCGGCCTGGAACCACGTGGCCATGGACCAGGCGATTGCCGACGCCGGGCTTGGCGAGAGTGACATCACCAACGAGCGCACCGGCATCGTCATGGGTTCGGGCGGCCCCTCCACCCGGACCATCGTCGAGGCGGCCGAAACTACGCTGAAGAACGGCAGCCCCAAGCGCATCGGCCCGTTCGCTGTGCCGAAAGCGATGTCGTCGACCGCATCGGCGACGCTTGCCACCTGGTTCAAGATCCACGGCGTCAACTACTCGATTTCGTCCGCCTGCTCGACTTCGGCGCATTGCATCGGCAATGGCTACGAGCTGATCCAGTGGGGCAAGCAGGACATGGTCTTTGCCGGCGGCCACGAGGATCTCGACTGGACGATGTCGGACCTGTTCGACGCCATGGGCGCCATGTCGTCGAAGTACAACGACAAGGCATCGACCGCTTCCCGCGCCTATGACGTCAACCGCGACGGCTTCGTCATCGCCGGTGGCGCGGGCGTGCTGGTGCTGGAGGAACTCGAGCACGCCAAGGCGCGCGGCGCCAAGATCTATGCCGAGATCGTCGGCTATGGCGCGACCTCGGACGGCTACGACATGGTGGCGCCCTCGGGCGAAGGCGCGGTGCGCTGCATGCGCCAGGCGCTCTCCACGGTGTCTACGCCGGTCGACTACATCAACACGCACGGCACCTCGACGCCGGTCGGCGATTCCAAGGAAATGGGCGCCATCCGCGAGGTGTTCGGCGACAAGATGCCGTTCATCACCTCGACCAAGTCGCTGACCGGCCATTCGCTGGGCGCCGCCGGCGTGCAGGAATCCATCTACTCCATCCTGATGATGCAGGGCGGCTTCATCGGCGAGAGCGCCCATATCGAAGAGCTCGATCCGGAATTCGAAGGCATGCCGATCGTGCGCAAGCGCATCGACAACGCCAGGATCGACACTGTTTTGTCCAATTCCTTCGGTTTCGGTGGCACTAACGCAACGCTGATTTTCCAGCGCTATTCCGCATAAGGATCGCCAGTCATGGACGGACTGATGAAGGGCAAGCGCGGGCTTGTCATGGGTGTCGCCAACGACCATTCGATCGCCTGGGGCATTGCCAAGAAACTGTCCGAGCACGGCGCCGAGCTCGCCTTCACCTATCAGGGCGACGCCTTCGGGCGGCGGGTCAAGCCCTTGGCGGAAAAGCTCGGCGCATCGCTGGTGGTGCCTTGCGACGTCGAGGACAGCGCCTCGGTGAGCGCCACGTTCGAAACGCTCGGCAAGGCCTGGGGCGGACTGGACTTCGTCGTCCATGCCATCGGCTTTTCCGACAAGAACGAGCTCAAGGGCCTCTACGCCGACACCAGCCGCGACAATTTCGTCCGTACCATGGTGATCTCCTGCTATTCCTTCACCGAGGTCGCCCGCAACGCCGCGCCGCTGATGACGGATGGCGGTTCGATGATCACGCTGACCTATGCCGGTTCGGTCCGGGTGATGCCGAACTACAATGTCATGGGCGTCGCCAAGGCCGGACTGGAAGCCAGTGTGCGCTATCTCGCCAACGACTACGGCCCGCGCGGCATCCGGGTGAACGGCATCTCGGCTGGACCGGTGCGCACGCTCGCCGGCGCCGGAATTTCGGACGCCCGACACATGTTCTCCTACCAGCAGCGCAACTCGCCGCTGCGCCGCACGGTGACCATCGACGAGGTCGGCGGCTCGGCACTCTATCTGTTGTCTGATCTCTCGTCCGGCGTCACCGGCGAGATCCACTATGTCGATTCCGGCTATCACATCGTTTCCATGCCAACGCTCGATGAATTGAAGCAGAGCGACGGCGCCCGGGAATAATCCCGCCGGAAATACTCAGCTTCTGGTAAAATTGGATTCATTGGCGGAAACTCATTTTAAGGAGATTTCCGCTAGAACGTCCCGCACCTTGGGGACTCTGCATGTCTGCTGTCAGCAACCCGAAGCGAACTCCGCTGTTCCGACTGC
>NZ_RZOT01000033.1:6706-19144 GCF_003999085.1 Mesorhizobium sp. M4A.F.Ca.ET.090.04.2.1 | reverse complement strand
GGCGAATTCTGGTCGACCAGGAGAATATGGGCCGCCAGCGCAAGCGCGCCGGCATCGCTGCTCAGGAACTTGACCGGCAGCGCCCGGCCGGCGCGGAGCTCGAGCGCCTGCGTCTTGCCGGTGATGCGCGGCAGCGCGACCTGGTCGCCCTGCCGCGCCAAGCTGATGCCGGCGCCGCCCGAAGCGGCAGCGCTGATCGCCTGCTGCTGGGCGAGACCGAGCAGCGACACCGGCAGCAGCAGGCCGCCCTAACCAGTGACAGCATTGATCTTGCGCGCGTGGAAGCCATCAAGTCTCCAAACTCTTCCCTTCGCCCTACCCCGTCGAGCCGCATGAGAAAAGCACCGCGCCAATCCGGCACCGGACCGGGCGGACGGCTGGGACATCGGCCATCGGGGCCGAATAGTGCGGGCTTAAGTCCGGCAGCGGCAGTTCGTCCTTGAACCTTGCGGCTTCCGGTGCCAAATCTGGGGGGATTTTTCGTGACGGCTCGCATCAGGAGCCAACCACCCCGGCAAACGGACATAAATGGTCACCTATCTCGACGCCGCCACGGCACCGCTCAGAAACACCGGCCAGATCCGCCTCTATGGCGAGGAAGGCTTTGCCGGCATGCGCAAGGCCTGCGAGCTCACCGCACGCTGCCTCGACGAGCTGGTGCCGATGGTCGCGCCGGGCGTCACCACCGAGACGATCGACCGTTTCGTCTTCGAGTTCGGCATGGACCATGGCGCGCTGCCGGCGACGCTCAACTATCGCGGCTACACCAAATCGTCGTGCACCTCGATCAACCACGTCGTCTGCCACGGCATTCCCGACAACAAGCCGCTGAAGGACAGCGACATCGTCAACATCGACGTCACGTACATCCTCGACGGCTGGCATGGCGATTCCTCGCGCATGTATCCGGTGGGCACCATCAAGCGCGCCGCAGAGCGCCTGCTCGAGGTCACCCATGAGTGCCTGATGCGCGGCATCGCCGCGATCAGGCCGGGCGCCCGCACCGGCGCCATCGGCGCTGCCATCCAGACCTATGCCGAGGCCGAGCGCTGCTCGGTGGTGCGCGATTTCTGCGGCCACGGCGTCGGCCAGCTTTTCCACGACGCGCCGAACATCCTGCACTACGGCACCGCCACCGAAGGCGTCGAGATGCGGCCGGGCATGATCTTCACCGTCGAGCCGATGATCAATCTCGGCCGCCCGCATGTGAAGGTGCTGTCGGACGGCTGGACCGCGGTCACACGCGACCGCTCGCTGTCGGCGCAATACGAGCACACGATCGGCGTCACCGACACCGGCTGCGAGATCTTCACGCTCTCGCCGAAAAAACTCGACCGCCCCGGCCTGCCGGCCTAGTCTCCCTCAAAGCCTTCGGGGGTGGCGGGTTCATGGGAAAAACCGGCGATGACGAGCGGGGATTTTTCTCCGAGCGGTGGATCGAACCGCCGGCCGGCAAAGCGGCGGTCGAAAAGAGGGCGACACCAGAACAGCCGCACTATCATGGCCATCGTGACCGTTTGCGTGAGCGTTTCACGGCCGCCGGCGCCGACGCCCTCCCCGACTACGAACTTCTCGAACTGCTGCTCTTCCGGCTGATCCCGCGCGTCGACACCAAGCCGATCGCCAAGGCCTTGCTGGCGCGCTTCGGCACCTTCGCCGAAGTGCTCGGCGCGCCGGTCAACCTGCTGCAGGAGGTGAAGGGCATCGGCCCCTCGGTGGCGGTCGACCTGAAGGTGATCGCCGCGGCCGCGCAGCGCATGGCGCGCGGCGAGGTGCACGGCCGCGAAATCGTCTCCAACTGGACGCAGCTTCTCGACTATTGCCGGTCAGCCATGGCCTTCGAAAACCGCGAGCAGTTTCGCGTGCTGTTCCTCGACAAGAAGAACGGGCTGATCGCCGACGAAGTGCAGCAGGTCGGCACCGTCGACCACACGCCGGTCTATCCGCGCGAGGTGGTCAAGCGCGCGCTGGAGCTTTCGGCCAGCGCCATCATCCTGGTCCACAACCATCCGTCCGGCGACCCGACACCGTCGCGCGCCGACATCGAGATGACCAAGCAGATCATCGAAACGGCAAAACCGCTCGGCATCGGCGTCCACGACCACATCATCATCGGCCGAAAGGGCAATGCGAGCATGAAGGGGCTGTTGTTGATCTGAGTTCGGTGTCGATCTCTGCCCCACGCCGGCGACTTGGCCCGACGAAAGCATAGGTAGCATAGCTACTTGCCGCAATCTGATCCCTTTCGCATTTGACGCATGGCGCGCTCCTCGTCATGCTGGGGTGATGACAAGGGGCGTGCTGCTGGACCTCGCAGGCGTCATCTATGATGGCGCGACTGCCATATCGGGCGGGGTCGACGCCGTCGCGCGTCTGCGCCAGGCCGGTTTTTCCATACGCTTCGTCAGCAACACCACGCGCTCGTCGAAAAAGAAGGTTCTCGACCATCTGGGGGCGATGGGCCTCACCGCCGCCAAGGCCGATGTCTTCACCCCGGCGCAGGCCGCGCGCGAATGGCTGCTGCGCAACGGCCGCGCGCCATATCTGCTGGTCCACCCCGGCCTCGAACCGGATTTCGGCGAATTGCCGGCCCGCGACAAGCGCGCCGTCATCGTCGGCGACGCTGGCGACGCATTGACTTACGCGGTGTTGAACGACGCGTTCCGCGAACTGGTCGCGGGGGCCGAATTGCTGGCTCTCGCCACTAACCGGACATTTCGCGATGCCGATGGCGCGCTCAACCTCGATGCCGGGCCATTTGTCGCCGCACTGGAGTTTGCCTCGCTGAAACGCGCGACCGTTCTCGGCAAGCCGTCACCGGCATTCTTTCTCTCGGCGCTGGCCTCGATGAATTGTCCGCCGGAACAGGCGATCATGGTTGGCGACGACGCCGAGGCCGACATAGCCGGCGCGCTCCGCGCGGGGCTTTCGGGCGCCTTGCTGGTGCGCACCGGCAAATATCGCCGCGGCGACGAGAAGCGCTTCGATCCGCCGCCGACCGCGACCGTCGCCGATCTCGCGGCGGCCGCCGATTGGATCATCGCGCGATCCAGTCCGACCTGAAAACGAGGCTCCGTGACTGCAGACGCGCCAGTTTGTCCACATGTACATCCCACGCATAGTCGGCTCTGGAATTTCAACCGCAAATCACGCTATGATGCCAGCGGCATTCACCGGGACGGCTTCGCGCCCCCTCGAATGCCGGGAGGACGGGACATGGCCATTGCGCTTGTACTCGTTTTGGTTGTTGTGGGCTCTGTGGTGTTTCACTTCCTGAGCCCATGGTGGTGGACGCCGATTGCCTCGAACTGGGACTATATCGACAACACCATCATCATAACCTTCTGGATCACCGGCGTCGTCTTCGCCGCCGTGGTGCTTTTCATGGCCTATTGCGTGTTCCGCTTCCGCCACCGGGAAGGCAACCGCGCCGCCTATGAACCGGAGAACAAGCGCCTCGAATGGTGGCTGACGGTCGTCACGGGAGTGGGTGTTACCGCCCTTCTGGTGCCCGGCCTGTTCGTCTGGAGCCGCTTCGTCACTGTCCCGAGCGACGCGACCGAGGTCGAAGTCATCGGCCAGCAATGGCAATGGAGCTTCCGCTTGCCCGGCAAGGACGGCAAGCTCGGCACCTCTGACACTCGCGACATAACGGCTGAAAATCCGCTCGGCGTCATCCCCGGCGATCCCAACGGCCAGGACGATGTCGTGGTCGAGGCGGCCGATCTGCACCTGCCGATCGGCAAGCCGGTCAAGATGGTGCTGCGCTCGGTCGACGTGCTGCACGATTTCTACATCCCGGAATTCCGCGCCAAGATGGACATGATCCCGGGCTCAGTCACCTATTTCTGGTTCACCCCGACCAGGACCGGAACCTTCCAGGTCCTGTGCGCGGAACTCTGCGGCCAGGGTCACCCGCTGATGCATGGCGTGGTCATGGTCGATACCGAACAGGACTACCTGGCCTGGCTAGGCCAGCAGCAGACTTTCGCGCAACTGTCGGCGCCCCAGAAGACGGGCTCGGCCGACCAGGCGACGGCGTCTGGTCTGGACGTTGCGGCAAAACTCGAAACTGTCGAGGCACGCTGAACAGGGCACGGAGGTGCCGCCATGGTCGATATCACGCCTGCAGATGCCGTACCGCCGGCCGAAGTCGCGGAAATGGAACTTTACCATCCGCACAGCTGGTGGACGAAATACGTCTTCTCGCAGGACGCCAAGGTCATCGCCATCCAGTATTCGGCGACGGCGACGGCGATCGGCTTCGTGGCGCTGATGCTGTCCTGGCTGATGCGGCTGCAGCTTGGCTTCCCCGGCACGTTCGACTTCATCACCCCCGAGGCCTATTACCAGTTCATCACCATGCACGGCATGATCATGGTGATCTACCTGCTCACCGCGCTCTTCCTAGGGGGCTTCGGCAATTACCTGATCCCGCTTATGGTCGGCGCGCGCGACATGGTGTTTCCCTATGTCAACATGCTGAGCTACTGGATCTACCTGCTCGCCGTGCTGGTCCTGGTGTCGAGCTTCTTCGCGCCCGGCGGACCGACCGGCGCCGGCTGGACGCTGTACCCGCCGCAGGCCATCATGACCGGCACGCCCGGCGGCCAGGACTGGGGCATCATCCTGATGCTCTCCTCACTTATCCTGTTCATCATCGGCTTCACCATGGGCGGCCTGAACTATGTCGTGACCGTGCTGCAGGCGCGCACCCGCGGCATGACGATGATGCGGCTGCCGCTCACCGTCTGGGGCATCTTCACCGCCACCGTGATGGCGCTGCTCGCCTTTCCCGCGCTTTTCGTCGCTTGCGTGATGATGCTGCTCGACCGCGTGCTCGGCACCTCCTTCTTCATGCCGGCGATCGTCGAGATGGGCGAACAACTGCAGCACAATGGCGGCAGCCCGATCCTGTTCCAGCATCTGTTCTGGTTCTTCGGCCACCCCGAGGTTTACATCGTCGCGCTGCCGGCCTTCGGCATCGTCTCCGACCTCATCAGCACCCATGCGCGCAAGAACATTTTTGGCTACCGGATGATGGTCTGGGCCATCGTCGGCATCGGTGCGCTGAGCTTTGTGGTCTGGGCGCACCACATGTATGTCAGCGGCATGCACCCCTATTTCGGTTTCTTCTTCGCCACCACCACGCTGATCATCGCCGTTCCGACCGCCATCAAGGTCTATAACTGGGTGCTGACGCTGTGGCGCGGCGACATCCATCTCACCATACCGATGCTGTTCGCGCTCGCCTTCATCGTCACCTTCGTCAATGGCGGGCTGACCGGGCTGTTCCTCGGCAATGTCGTCGTCGACGTACCGCTGTCGGACACGATGTTCGTCGTCGCCCATTTCCACATGGTCATGGGCGTCGCGCCGATCCTAGTGATCCTGGGCGCGATCTACCATTGGTACCCGAAAGTCACCGGCCGCATGCTCGACGAGACACTCGGCCGCTTCCATTTCTGGGTGACCTTCCTTGGCGCCTATCTGATCTTCTTCCCCATGCACTATCTTGGCCTGATCGGCATTCCGCGGCGCTACGCGGAGCTGACCGATATGACGATAATGACGGAGTCGGCCCATCATCTGAACTCGTTCATCTCGATCATGGCCTTCATAGTCGGCTTCGCCCAGATGGTGTTCCTGTTCAACCTGATCTGGAGCATCCGCAATGGCCGCGAGGCCGGCGGCAATCCTTGGCGGGCGACGACGCTGGAATGGCAGACGCCGGAGACCCCGCCGACCCATGGCAATTTCGGCAAGGAGCTGCCGATTGTCTATCGCTGGGCCTATGACTACAGCGTGCCGGGCGCCAAGGAGGACTTCATTCCGCAGAACGTGCCGGGCAATTTCGGCCTCTCCAAGGAGCCGGCATGAGCGTCATCCTGGTCTTCCTGGCTGTGATCGCCGGTTTCGCCGGCTGGTGGCTCTCGCACCAGCGGCTGACGGCGAAACCATGGTTGGAACAAGGCCTGGCAGGGGATTTCGTCGACCTCGACCGGTCGGCCCTGCCCACCGCCAAGATCGGCCTCGGCGTCTTCCTCGCCGTCGTCGGCTGCCTGTTCTCGCTGTTCACCAGCGCCTATTTCATGCGCATGGGCCTGTCGGATTGGCGGCCGCTGCCACTGCCGCGCCTCCTCTGGCTGAACACCGGCGTGCTGGTGCTGAGCAGCATCGCGCTGCAATGCGCCGTCGCCGCCGCGCGCAAATGCCAGGTCGACAATGTCCGGCTGGGTCTTGTCACGGCCGGGGTAACAGCGCTTGGCTTCCTCATCGGGCAGCTCGTGGCGTGGCGGCAACTGACCGAGGATGGCTATCTTCTCGCCGCCAACCCGGCCAACAGCTTTTTCTATCTGATCACCGGCATGCACGGCCTGCACATACTGGGGGGTCTGATCGGCCTTGGCAGGACGAGCGCTAGCGCCTGGAACGGCGCTCGGCCGGAGCGGCTGCGCCTCGGCGTCGAGCTCTGCGCCATGTACTGGCATTTCCTGCTTTTCGTCTGGCTCTGCATCTTCGCCCTTCTGGCCGGCTGGGCCGCGACGTTCATCGACATTTGCCGGCAGCTGCTGACCTAGGAGGCAGGCGATGGCTGAGACGACACTGGTGCATAGCGGCCAAACGGAGCCAAGGCCTTCCGGCTGGCAAGGCATTGCCGCTGACTGGGCCTCGGACCAGCGCGCGTTCAAGAACGTGTCCTGGGGCAAGGCCATGATGTGGATCTTCCTGCTCAGCGACACCTTCATCTTCGGCTGCTTCCTGCTCTCCTACATGACGGCGCGCATGTCGACGCGCGTGCCATGGCCCAATCCGAGCGAGGTCTTCGCGCTGCGCATCGGCGGCCAGGAGATTCCGCTGATCCTGATCGCCATCATGACCTTCGTACTGATCTCGAGCAGCGGCACGATGGCCATGGCGGTCAATTTCGGCTACCGCCGCGACCGCCGCAAGACCGCGATCCTGATGCTGTTGACCGCCGCGCTTGGCGCCACCTTCGTCGGCATGCAGGCCTTCGAGTGGACCAAGCTGATCACCGAAGGGGTACGGCCCTGGGGCAATCCCTGGGGCGCCGCGCAATTCGGCTCCTCGTTCTTCATGATCACCGGCTTCCACGGCACCCACGTCACGATCGGCGTGATCTTCCTGATCATCACGGCGCGCAAGGTCTGGCGCGGCGACTACGACATCGGGCGGCCCGGCTTCTTCACAAGCCGCAGGGGCCGCTACGAGAATGTCGAGATCATGGGCCTCTACTGGCACTTCGTCGACCTGGTCTGGGTGTTCATTTTCGCCTTCTTCTATCTTTGGTGAGAAGCAGGCTTTGTTGAGAGGAAGCTATGGCTGAAGCAACCGCAAACGGTCTCGGGCAACACGCACTGCACGCCGACCACGCGCATGACGCTGCGACGGTCGCCGTGGCCGAGGCGCATCAGGAGCATCCGATCAAGCTCTACCTGGTGGTCTGGGTGTGGCTGTTCATCCTCAGCACCTGCTCCTACTTGGTCGACTATTTCGGGCTGCACGGCTATCTCAGATGGTCGCTGATCCTGATCTTCATGATGCTCAAGGCCGGGCTGATCGTCGCCGTCTTCATGCACATGGCCTGGGAAAGGCTGGCGCTCGCCTATGCGATCATCCTGCCGCCGATATTGGTGCTGGTGTTCACGATGATGATGGTCTTCGAGTCCGACTACACGCTTTTCACCCGTGTAACGTTTTTCGGTGCCGGACCCTGACGCACAGCCGGAGTTGCTGGACGGTCGCCTCGCCTTGAAACAATGGATGGCTGAGCCATCTTTGTCGGTATCGGAGACGGTCGAAGACAGCCGTCGTTCCAATTGCATCACAACCTGAAGCAAGGGGAGCCAAAATGACGATCGCGAACAAACTGAAGCATTTCATCGACGGCAAGGGCGTTTCCTATGACACCGTCGAGCATCACCGCACGTCCACCAGCCGGCAGTCCGCCATCGCCGCGCATGTGCCCGGCAGCATCATGGCCAAATCGGTGGTCGTCCACCACGAGCTCGGTTATGCGCTGGCCGTGGTCCCGAGCACGCACAGGATCGAGCTCGGCACGTTGCAAAGCATCATGGATAAGCGTCTCGGGCTTGCTTCCGAGGACGAGGTGGTCTCGCTCTTCGGCGATTGCGACATCGGCGCGGTGCCACCGATCGGAGCCGCCTATGACGTGCCGGTGATCCTCGACGAAAGCCTTGGCAACGCCGACGACATCTATTTCGAAGGCGGCGACCACAGGACGCTCGTTCATGTCAGCGGCAAGGACTTTCGTAACCTGACAACGGATGCGCGCCAGGCCCGCTTCAGCCATCCGGCCTACTGAAGCTAGCTAAATGCATGTCACCCAAAAGTGTGCAGCGGTTTTGGGACAACGACATGCACAAAGACAAAAGCTTAAAGCGCGTCGCCTGAATCCGTTCAGACGCGACGCGCTTTAAGCCGCGCCGAAACGGCGCGGCCCCAAATCTCAACCTGCCGGTTTGACCGAAGGTGGCGGTTCCACGACCTTGCGATAGACGTGCCAGGTGGCGTGGCCGAGAATCGGCAGCACCACCGCCAGGCCGGCGAAGACCGGGATCGATCCGATGATCAGCGCAACGGCGACGATCAACCCCCAGACCGCCATCACGATCGGGTTCGCCATCACCACGCGCACCGAGGTGTGGATCGCCTCGTACGCGCCGACATCACGATCGAGCAGCAGCGGGAAGGCGACGACCGTGGTGCACAGCACCACCACGGCAAAGACGAAGCCGATGGCATGGCCGAGCACGATCAGCGTCCAGCCGCGCCCGGTGGCGAATATTTCGTTGATGAAGCCGGACAGCGATGCCGGCGGCGTCGGGCCGAAGAGATGCACGTAGAATGCCTGGGCGGTCAGAAGCCAGGCGATGAAGATCGCAAACAGCATGATTCCGACCGCCGCGATCGACGGCAAGGCGGGCGAGTTCTTGACCTCGAAGGCATGGCTCCAGGAGGCATCGAGACCGGCCTCCCGCCGGCGGCTGATTTCGTAGAGGCCGATCGCGGCGAACGGGCCGAGCAGCGCGAAGCCGGAGACCAGCGGAAACAGCAACGGCAACGCGTTGGCGCCCGATGTCCAGGCGGCGAGAACCACGCCGACCAGCGGATAGATCAGGCAGAGAAACACGATATGCGAGGGCTTGACCATAAAATCGTCGACGCCGCGTCTGAGCGCGTCGAAAAGATCGGAAACGCCGATTTTTCGAATTCTCGTATGCTCCAGCGTTTCGCTGGCACCTGCAATAACGTGAAAGCTCGCCATGACCATTCCTCCAGATCAGGTCCGGCGCGGTCGCGGTTTCATGGTGCTATCGTTCTGCGTGATTGGTCACGCAAACCGCAACCTGCACCACAAACACCATACACTTTTGCGCGGGACTTGTCGCCCTTTGTCGGCAAGGGATCCGGGTGGGCCCAAGCACAGGCTGGCTCGAAGATCCTTTTTTCGCTATTCTCCTGCAGGTCGAAGGTGAAGGTCATGGACACTCGGACGCTTCTCATACTCGGCCTTGGGATACTCATTCTGCTGCTGCTCGGATTCTTTGCGCTGCCGGCGTGATGGCTTTGGAAGCAAGGTTCTAGGCGGCCCGCGGGCTGCGGCTGCGAACCTGGCTCATGCCCATCGGGATCAGAGTGAGGCGACCACGCGCGAAACGATCCTGTCGCAGAGCAGCGTGGCGAAAATCGCGAAGAGATAAGCGATCGAAAAAGCAAACAGCGCCTTTGCCGGCGTCATCTCATTGTCGCGAGCGGCCAGCACCTTCCAGGCACGCCAGATGAAACCGATACCCAGCGCCGCTGCGACGACCCCGTAGAATCCGCTGGCGAATCCGAAAGGCCAGGGCAGCACCCCGATCGGCGCCAGGATGAGCGCGTAGGCGAAGATCTGTCTGCGCGTTGAAGCCTCGCCCGCCACGTTCGGCATCATCGGAATACCGGCGGCGGCGTAGTCGCCGACCTTGAACAAGGCCAGCGCCCAGAAATGCGGCGGCGTCCACAGGAAGATGATCAGGAACAGGATGAGGCTTTCGACACCGACGGCACCGGTGGCGGCCGCCCAGCCGATGACCGGAGGAAGCGCGCCCGCCGCACCGCCGATGACGATGTTCTGCGGCGTCGAACGCTTCAGCCACATCGTGTAGATCACGACGTAAAAGAAGATGGTGAAGGCAAGCAGCGACGCCGCGAGCCAGCCAACCAGCACGCCCAGCGTCATCACTGAGAGCGCCGAAAGCACCAGGCCAAAGCCGAGCGCTTCGCCCGGCGTGACGCGGCCCGAAGGCACCGGCCGCTTCGACGTACGCGTCATCAACGCATCGATATCGGCGTCGTACCACATGTTGAGCGCACCGGCCGCACCTGCCCCGATGGCGATCGCCGCGATCGCGATCACGGCGATGACCGGGTTCATCACGCCGGGCGCCACCATCAAGCCGACGAAAGCAGTGAAGACGGCAAGCGCCATGACGCGCGGTTTGAGCAGCGCGAAGAAATCGGCGGCCGTCGCTTCCGAGAGGCGAATGCCGTTGTCCTCGAGGCGGCTTTCCCTAGTCGACATTGCAGGCGACCACCGATGGAGGCAGGAAGAATGACTATTGCGAGAACTGCTTGAGATAGGCGATGACGTTGGCCACGTCCTGGTCGTTCTTGAGACCGGCAAACGCCATCTTGGTCCCTTTGACCATGGCCTTGGGATCGTGAAGATAGGTCGTCAGCGTCGGGTCGTCCCATTTGACGCCGGACTTGCCGGCATCGATCATCGCCTGGGAGTATGCGAAATCAGGGTGCGTGCCCGCCGTGCGGCCAATAACGCCATGCAATGAAGGGCCGATCTTGTTCTTGTCCTCGTCCGCGATGTGGCAGACCTTGCATTTGACGAAAACCTTCTCACCCGCCGCGGCGTCCTGCGCCTGCGAGGGATGGGCGGTGAAGGCTGTTACGGACACGGCTGCAATAAATGCGATGGCGCGCATATGGCACTTCCTCCCTGGTCGTCATCCTGCCTTGGACGATTCACGCAGCCGATCACGTCGGCTTGCGCCCTTTGATGGCAAGTACGGAATATCCGCACTGCCGCAGTGGAATTGCGGCACCTACATACCACGGATTCCGAACGGCGGATAGAAAAAGCCAGAGATTGCGATGGTTTAGGACGCGCTCAGGGTGGATCGGTGTTGCAAGCCCCGGCGATCCTGTCGACCGCCTCGCCAAGTCCGGAAAGGTCGAAATCCGCCTCGCCGCGTCCCGCCAGCAGGCCGAAGCGCCAGGAAAGCAGAAGCCGGCTCGCCGGCACCAGCCGCTTGATGCCATCGGCGCCATCCCTGACCAGCACCTTGCCGCGCGTACCGACGGACCAGCTCTCATCGAATTTGCGGTCGCCGTCGACAGTAACCGACATGGTGATCTTGCGGCTGGCGGACACGGCATCGTTGAGCTGCACCCATTCGCTCCAGTGCGGCTCGCCACCCGGCTGGCAGGCGATGGTCAGCACCGGACTGTAGCCCAGCGCGCCGCCACCGGTGAGAAGCTTGTTGTCGGCATAAAGCGAGGCGGTGACCAGACCGTCATTGCTGGTATCGAAACGCCAATTGTCGAGAGCGGCATCGGCCTCGGCCACGCCGCAGGCAGAGATGAAAGCGAGCGCCGCCGCCACCACGCCGCCCTTTTCGACGAACCGCCTCAACGATGCCTCCAACGCCCTCTGTTTCGCGACACAAGCGCAGATAATCATCAAGGTTTCGTATCGCCAGCCGCGCGCCACCATTCGAGCACGCCGCTGTTGCGCCGAAGCCACAACACCAGGCCTCAACGAAAAAGGCCGCCCGAGGGCGGCCTTTGGCAAATTCAAGTCTGGTACGCGCGTTACTCGGCGTCCTTGGCGGCCTTCTTTTTCGGCGCCGCCTTCTTTTTTGGTTCCTCTGCGTCGTCGCCGGCCTTGGCTTCACTTGCCTTGGCTTCGGCCTTCTTCGATGCAGCCTTTTTCGCCGGCTTCGCCTTGGCCACGGTCTCGCTGTCCTCGTCGTCGGCCATCAGTTCTTCCTTGCCGACCTTGACGTCGGTGACGGAGATCTGGCCGAGCAGATGGTCGACCACCTTCTCCTCGAACATCGGCGCGCGCAGCGTGTTCAGCGCGTCCGGGTTGTTGCGGTAGAACTCGAAGGCTTCCTGCTGCTGGTTGGCGGGAAAGCGGCGAACCTGCTCGAACAGGCCGCGCTGCAATTCCTCGTCAGAGACGGTGACGCCGGCCTTCTCGCCGATTTCGGCGAGCACCAGGCCGAGGCGCACGCGGCGCTCCGCCAGGCGCATATATTCCGCGCGCGCCTCTTCTTCCGTCGTCTCTTCGTCGGCGAAGGTGCGGCCGGCGGCTTCCAGATCGCGGTTGACCTGGTT
>NZ_RZOT01000033.1:0-6696 GCF_003999085.1 Mesorhizobium sp. M4A.F.Ca.ET.090.04.2.1 | reverse complement strand
GAATAGGATGCGTCGAGCTGGTCGAGCAGCTGGCGCTTGACCTTCTGGCGCGTCATCGAGCCGAACTGGTTCTCGATCTGGCCGCGCACGATCTCGCGCAGGCGCTCCAGCGATTCCAGGCCGAGGTTCTTGGCCGTCTCGTCATTGATCTCGAGTTCGCCCGGCTTCGCCACTTCCTTGACGGTGACGTCGAAGGTGGCTTCCTTGCCGGCCAGATGCGCAGCCTGGTAGTTTTCCGGGAAGGTGACGGTGACCTGCTTCTCGTCGCCGGCCTTGGCGCCGATCAGCTGGTCCTCGAAGCCCGGGATGAACTCTTTGGAACCCAACACCAGCGGCTGGTCGTTGCCGGCGCCGCCGGAGAACGCCTCGCCACCGATCTTGCCGACATAGTCAATGGTCACGCGGTCGCCTTCGGCTGCCTTGCCGGTCTTCGGCTCATAGCTGCGCGCCGATTCCGCGATGCGCTTGACCTGCTCGTCGATTTCCGTGTCCGGCACATCGAACACCTGGCGTGTCACCTTGATGTCGGAGAAATCCTTGATCTCGATCGCCGGGATGATCTCGTAGTTGAGGCGGAACTCGAAATCGGCGCCGCCGGCCAGGATCTTTTCGGCCTCTTTCTCGTCCTCGGTCATGATCACTTCAGGCTGCATGGCGGCCTTCTCGCCGCGCCCGGTGATGATCGAACGCGTCGAATCGTTGAGGATCTCGTTGACGACCTCGGCCATGAACGACTTGCCGTAGACCTTGCGCAGGTGCTGCACCGGCACTTTGCCGGGGCGGAAGCCATTGATGCGAACCTTGTTGCGGGCATCCGTAAGCCGCGCCATCAGCTTGGCTTCCATGTCACCGGCCGGCACGGTGATCTTGATCTCGCGCTTGAGACCGGAGTTGAGCGTTTCGGTGACCTGCATCATAAAACCTTTGTTCTCACCCATGAGACTGCCAGACGGCCCATGCCGCTTACAGCCTGCCGGTATAATCTTGCCGGGAATGGCTTTTGGTAACGGAAACTTGCGGTTTGACCGCTAAAGCGGCTCAAAGCCTTTCCAAACTGCGTTCCAAAATGTGAATAAGTCTTTGTTTTTCCTACTTCTTATCACATTCTGTAGAAGCGGATCGTCGCGTCCCGTCACATTCGACACGCCTTTTGTCACAGGCCAGCCTAATTTTCAACTATCTTCGCATTCAGGCGGTTGAGGGTCATTTTGATCGCGACATTGACAGAATGATGGCTACATGGGATTGCCGGGCGACGCGGGTATGGCGGAATTGGTAGACGCACCAGATTTAGGTTCTGGCGTGAAAACGTGGGGGTTCGAGTCCCTCTACCCGCACCAGCCCATCGGCTGACAAACCGAGTCGCCACGGTCACGTCTCGAAGACCTTGCCGGTGAACCATTCGCTCAATCCCGCCAGTTCAGGACCGAGCACGCGGTCGGCCCCGACCGCCGGTACGATGGTCCTGACGTCGGCAACGAACGGCTGCAGCGCAGGCGGTGCCTCGCGGCCGGTGACGTGAAGGGCCTGCGAGGCGATCATCGCCAGCATCGCCATCGCCGCGTCGAGGCAGCGGCCGGCGGTCGCCTCCTTGGTCCAGGCGAGGAACGCCGTGGTCGCGACATCGTCCTGGCCGGCACCGGCAGATTCCGTTCCTGGGATGAAGGTGCGTTGCGCCGCGAGCTTCGCCTGCTCCAGATAACCGGTGATCGCCATCGGCACATAGCCGACATTGCCGTGGCCGTCGCTGTCGGCCCAATGCCGGTCCGTCATCAAAAGATCGGGCAGCAGGGAGACCTTACCGTTCAGGAGCTTCGAGGCGTGGCGGTCGCAGAGCAGGCAGACGTCGGCCCAGATCGCTGCCAGATCGTCGAGCGCAGGCGTGGCCATCGCATTGTGATAGCCGCCGGTGCTGATGCAGCGCCCGAGCGGATACGCCTCGTCCGGCGGTACGTAGACCGGATTGTCCGAGATCGACGCCAGCGACACGGTCGCCGCCCGTTCCGCGCCGGAAAGCGCGCGATGCGCCTGGCCAAGCACGCGCGGCACGATGCGGTAGCTGACCGGCGCCTGGTAGTTGCGCCGTCCGTCGCCGGCGCCGGTGAGATATTCCCTCAAACCTTGCAGCGCTGCCGCCTCGTGTTCGTCGCCCCAAAGCCCGTCGAGTGCGGCGTCGTAATGTTCGAGCGGTGCGCGAAAGGCTTCGATCGACAGCGCAAACACCTTGTGCGCGAGGCCGATGCGGCGGCGCGCCGCGAGCGCGGCGTCCGCCACCAGCGCCGCCGCGCAGGGCGAGCCGTTGATGAGCGATCCCCGCTCCTTGACCTCCAGGTCGAAGCGCGTCGAAAGCCCGGCGAACAGCGGATAGAGAGCCAGGATCTCGCCGGCGCCGCCCTGGCCCTGCGACGGCACGATCGGCATCGGCCCGCCGTCCAGCATGGCGGCAACAGCTTGCGCGATGCGCGGCGAGGTGGCGGCATTGCCTTCAATGAAGTTGGTGAGACGGGCAAGCACGATCGCCCTGACCACGCGCTCCGGCAGCGGCTCGCCGAAAGAGGTCGCGGCAGCGAACGCCTTGATGCGCGCATGGCGGTCGCGCTCGTCACGCTCGAGCTTGCGGCTCGCCAGTTCGCCCATCGCCGTGGTGACGCCATAGATGATCGGTGCGGGATCCGTCTCGATGAGACGCAGAAACGAGGCGCGGCATTCCTCGATCCGACGCAAAGCCTTGTCGCTAATCCGCACCGGCTCCTTCCGCCAGGCGACACGAAAGACCGCATCGAGGTTGATGTCTCCGCGCGCCGTCAGTTCAATTGTCATGCTTCACACTGCTCGGACGGGAGATCCAAGGTTTTCGCGAGATGCGCACGGGTGCGGCCGCCCCTAGTAGAGCGGCTCCTCGAACAGCGTCTTGTCGCCATCCATCAACGCCTTGACCTGCGGTGTCCCGTTTGCGGCGATGGCGACACGGACGGCGAACGGCCGCACCCGCATGTCGTTCTGGATCGCCATGCCCTCGCCTTCCGGCAGATAGAAGCGCTCGATGCCGTAGTCCGGCGCGATCGTCGCTTCGGGCTCGCGCAGGTCCCAGCCATCGGCCACCTGCCCGACGATGTCGACCTCGTCGGAGGCCGCAGGCATCGGTGCGGCATCAAACCAGGCTGCGCTCGGCTGCCAATAGCCTTCGACGCCCTGCTTCAACCTGACGACGAGCTCTGAGTCGTTGCTGGTGAACTTGCCGGGCGGAATGTTGGCGATCAGCTTCACTGGGATGCGCGAGATCTCGTAGCCCAGCACGATATAGTCGCCGCGCAGAAGATCGCGCGGATCGATCGGCTCGACCTTCAGGAGGACCTCCTTGCCATCCCGCAGGATTGCGGCCCTGCCGACGATGATCCATCCGAGGAAGCCGATCTGGACGAGCGCCAGCAGCAGCGCCGAGATGATCAGTCTTTTGCCGGTCATGCCTTGGCTCCTTCGGTGGTCGGCGCGTTCATGCGTTTTTCGACGCGGATGATGACCAGCGCCATTATGCCGAGCAGCACTGCAGCGGCCAGGAAGAAGCCGGCGGTGCCAAGCATCGACTGCAACATCACCACATAGATGATGGCGAGCTCAAAGGCGAAGCCGGCATAGGCGACCCAGCGCAGGCCCCTGCTCTCGCGGCCACCCAGCATGATCGCCGCGACAATGGCGGCAAGCGCGACCGCCGAGGCAATGGCGAAGGCGCCATTGTAGCTCGCCTCGTCGGCCAGTTCGAACTGGATCATCGCCATGCCGGTGAGGAAGCCGATCAGCGCGTGCAGGGGCAGCCGGCCGCCAAGCTGCACGATTCTGTCGACCGGTGCGGCGGCGAAGACCGCGGCGGCAAAAAGTAGCGCCGAAACGAACGTCAGCGGAACGGAGACCTGCAGCGTGTTGTGATCCATTGACAGCAGCACGAGATAGAAGAGGACCGACAGAATGATCAGATGCCGCGCCGCCCGGCTGCGGGTCCAGAACGAAATCGCGAACAGCACCAGCGCAATGGCTGCGAAGAGATGGGGAAATTCCGAGCGCCGGAAAAAACCGCCCCATTTGAGAAGCAGCCAGGCGTCGGCGATGCCGAGGGAGGCGACGGTGAGCGGGTTCGAGCGCAACGCGACCGCCGCCAAGGCCGTGCCGGCTCCCCATGTGAGCAGCGCCGAGGCCTCGTCGCCTGTCAGGTGGTACATCTGGCCGATCAGCGCGATCGAACCGCCGAAAGCGGCCGCCGCCACGATCCACAGCGCCTCGCCGATTGCCCCATGGTCGCGTGTCTTCAGCACCGCGCCGCCGACGTAGCCGGCGACGATGACGGCGAACAGCGCCGCGACGCGAACGAGCCGTGGGATGGCTTCCCAATTGGCGGCGACGAAGATCAGGATAGCGGCACCGAACAAAAGCGCCGCCATCATCGCCAGGATCGACCCGAAGCTCAGCGACCTCCGCTCATTGGCTTCGACATCGCGCGTCAACGCCTCGGCTGTCGGCGTATCGATCAGCCCAGCCTGCCGCCATCGGGCGATGTCGGACCTGACCCGCGACGCATAACTCGCCATGCCTTCCCCCTGCCCTCGATCTTTTTCCAGCCCACACGGTCAAACCGTTGACACCACGGCATTTTCGGATTCGGGCTTCTTTATGTCGAAGCCGTATGGCCGTTAGTGTTGCATTGCACAATTTGCATTGCTGCCATGCGCCAATGGCACTTTTAAATCGATATGACCCCACCTATTTTCTGTTCGTACACAAACGGAATGACCCGAACGAAAGACGAAACGAGCACTACCATGAACCTGATCCGCAACTACCGCAACTGGCGCCGCTACCGGGACACCGTCTCCGAGCTGAGCCGCCTGTCGAACCGTGAACTGACCGACCTCGGCATCAGCCGCAGCGACATCCACTACGTCGCTCGCAAGGCGGTCTAATCCGCTTCGGGCCGCGAATGGTCCGAACCAGTTTTGAAGAAGAGAACGACAATGAACCTGATCCGCAACTATCGTAACTGGCGCGTTTATCGCGAGACGGTTACCGAGCTGGGTCGTCTGTCGAATCGCCAGCTCCATGATCTCGGCATCGTCCGTGACGAGATCAAGATGGTCGCCCGCAAGGCGGTCTAAGTACAAGAATTTCGCCAGGGTCGACCTCCTCCCCGACCCTGACGGATACGGCCAACCCTTACCTCCTCCCAAGGGTTGACCACTGAAACGGCGCCCGCCGGACCTCCTCCCCCGGCGGGCGTTGTTCCCGAAGCGAACATTGTTCGTCTTTCGAAGCGAATGCAGTTCGTCTTCCAAAGGTTTCGCCCCTTTTCAAACGGCGAAAGGAATTTCGTCAGAGCCGACCTCCTCCCCGGCGATGACGAATACGGTCGATCTTCACCTCCTCCCGAGGATCGACCCCCAAAACGACACCCGCCGGACCTCCTCCCCCGGCGGGTGTTGTGTTTCTGAGGCCGGCTTTGCCGCCCTTCGGCCCTTTCCTGTCCTTCGCGCCAATTGCAATCGCGGCGACAAGCGATTATTCCGGCGCCCATGAGCAAAAATCCCGTTCACGTCATCGGCGGCGGCCTCGCCGGCTCCGAAGCCGCCTGGCAGATCGCTGAGGCCGGCGTTCCGGTCGTGCTGCATGAGATGCGGCCCGTCCGCGGCACCGATGCGCACAAGACCGATGGTCTGGCCGAGCTCGTCTGCTCCAACTCCTTCCGTTCCGACGATGCCGAAACCAACGCGGTCGGCCTGTTGCATGCCGAAATGCGGCTTGCCGGTTCGCTGATCATGAGCGCGGGCGACGCGAACCAGGTGCCGGCCGGCGGCGCGCTGGCCGTCGACCGCGACGGCTTTTCCGAGGCGGTGACCCGAAAGATCGAAGCGCATCCGCTGATCACCATCCAGCGCGAGGAAGTGCCCGGCCTGCCGCCGGCGGACTGGGACCAGGCGATCATCGCCACCGGCCCGCTGACCGCACCTTCGCTGGCCCAATCGATCGCGCAGGCCACTGGCGCCGATGCGCTCGCCTTCTTCGATGCGATCGCGCCGATCGTGCATTTCGACACGATCGACATGGACACCTGCTGGTTCCAGTCGCGCTACGACAAGGTCGGCCCCGGCGGCACCGGCAAGGACTACATCAACTGCCCGATGGACAAGGACCAGTATCTCGCCTTCGTCCAGGCGCTGGTCGACGGCCAGAAGACCGAGTTCAAAGAATGGGAAGGCACGCCCTATTTCGACGGTTGCCTGCCGATCGAGGTGATGGCTGAACGCGGCGTCGAGACGCTGCGCCACGGACCGATGAAGCCGATGGGGCTGACCAACGTCCACAATCCATCGGTGAAGGCGTACGCCGTCGTCCAGCTGCGCCAGGACAATGCACTGGGCACGCTCTACAATATGGTCGGCTTCCAGACCAAGCTGAAGCATGCCGAGCAGGTGCGCGTGTTCCGCACCATTCCCGGCCTGGAAAACGCCGATTTCGCCCGCCTCGGCGGCCTGCACCGCAACACCTACATCAACTCGCCGACCCTGCTTGACGCTTCGCTGCAGCTTAAATCGCGGCCAGGCCTGCGCTTTGCCGGCCAGATCACCGGCTGCGAAGGCTATGTCGAGAGCGCGGCCATCGGCCTGCTCGCCGGCCGCTTCGCCGCCGCCGAGCGTCTCGGCCATGCGCCAT
>NZ_RZOT01000339.1:0-6619 GCF_003999085.1 Mesorhizobium sp. M4A.F.Ca.ET.090.04.2.1 | reverse complement strand
GTTTCGCGACGCGCGCAAATGTGCCGGTGGTGCTGGTCGGCGATATCGATCGCGGCGGCGTCATCGCTTCGGTCGTCGGCACCCATCTCATCCTGCCGGACGAGGACCGGCGCATGATCGTCGGCTACCTCATCAACAAGTTCCGCGGCGACGTCTCGCTGTTCGACGACGGCATCGAGGCGATCGGAAAGTTCACCGGCTGGCCTTGCTTCGGTGTGGTGCCGTGGCTGAAGGCGGCGGCGAGGCTGCCTTCCGAGGATTCGGTGGTGCTGGAACGGCTGGCATCCGGCGAGAAGCGGGCGCTGAAGGTGGCAGTGCCGATGCTTTCGCGCATCGCCAATTTCGACGATCTCGATCCATTGAAGGCCGAACCGCAGGTCGAGGTGGTGTTCGTGCCGCCCGGCAAGCCGTTGCCCGCGGATGCGGGATTGGTGGTCATTCCCGGCTCGAAGTCGACGATCGGCGATCTCATGAAGTTCCGGGAGAATGGCTGGGACCACGATCTCCTCGCCCATCGCAAGCGGGGCGGCCATGTCGTCGGCATCTGCGGCGGCTTCCAGATGCTCGGCCGCAAGGTCAGCGATCCCGCCGGCATCGAGGGCAGCGTTACCGAGGCGGAGGGGCTCGGCCTGCTCGACATCGAAACAGTGATGGAACCGGAAAAGACCGTGCGCAATGTCAGCGCCCGCTCGGTGCAGTTCGATCTGCCGCTGGAAGGCTACGAGATCCATCTCGGCCGCACCACCGGCCCGGACATGGCGCGGCCGTCCGCCGTCATCAACGGCATCGATGACGGGGCGATCTCCGCCGATGGCAAGGTGGTTGGCACCTATCTGCACGGGCTGTTTTCCGCAGACGCCTTCCGGGCAAGGTTCCTGGAAAGCCTCGGCGTCAAAGGCGGCGGTATCGACTATCGCGCCGATGTCGAGCGGGCGCTGGACGAGGTCGCGGCCGAACTGGAAACCCATCTCGACTGCGACGCAATTTTTGGCCTGGCCCGTTAGCTGGCGGCGTCTCCTGCCTTCGGCCAGTAGGTGCCAAACGACCAGACACTGCCTTCCGGGTCGCGGCAGATGAACTCGCGGCTGCCATAGCCGCGATCGGTCAGTTCCTGCAGGATCGTGGCGCCGGCCTTTCTTGCCCTGGCGTAGGCGGCATCGGCGTCTTCCACCGCGACATAGATCGACTTGCCGCCGCCGGCGCCCGGCTCGCCGACCATCTTGCCGTAGTCGTCGTCACGCGCGGTGCCGAGCATGATCATCGAGGCGCCGAAGACGAGCTCGGCGTGATGCACGACGTCGCCCTCGCCATAGCGGGCGCGCACGGTGAAGCCGAAGGCATCGCACAGCCAGTCGATCATTCCGGCGGCATTCCTGTAGCGCAGAGCGGGGTAGAGACGAGGTGCTTCGTTCGCGGTCGACATGGCAATCTCCCTGGTGTCGGTTGATGGTATCCAGTCTCGGCGAAGGCCGCCGCGGCGTCTTGAAGAAATGTTACCTCGGTGGAGAAAGAGACTATGCGAGCGCGGTTGGCGTCTCGCCGGCGAGATCGCGGAATTCGCGCACCAGATGCGCCTGGTCAGCATAGCCGCAATCGGCGGCGATCCCCGCCCAGTCGTCGAGCTGATGCTTGGACAGCGAGAGCGCCCGGTTGAAGCGCACGATGCGCGACAGCGTTTTCGGCCCGATGCCGATCGCGTCGGAAAATTTCGCCGCGAGATGCTTGCGGCTCCAGCCGAGCTGATCGGCAAGCACGGAGACCCGCGTGCGTCCGCCAGAGCCAATGACTTGCCGGTAGGCCCAGGCGATCTCGGCTGACATCCGCTTCGCCTCCGCCAGCCTTGCTGCGACGAAGCTCTCGGCAATCGCGAAACGCGTGCCCCAATCCCGTGCCTCGCCAAGCCTTTCGCGCAGCGCGATGCCTTCGAGGCCAAGCACATCGTCGAGCCCGACCATGCGGTCGGTCAGCTCGCTCATCGGCAGGCCGAAGAAGCGGCGGGCGCCGAGCGGGGTGAAGTTGATCTGGACGCAGCAGGCGCGGCCGAAGGATTGGATTACCACCGGCCCGGCAAAGAGGCCGGCGGCAAAGCTGGCGAAGCGATCGTTGTCGCCGGGGTCGCGCCCAAGCCCGATGGCGAAGGGCTCGGCGAAGCTGATGACCAGCGGCACGGTCAGCGAAGCATATTCGACATTGCGGGAGCAGACGGGCAGCATCTCGCGATAGCCGCAAAGGTCGGTGACTGCGCCTGCAAGCGAAGCGTCAGCCGCTCGCCGCACCATCTCGAACCTCGCGGCTAAAGAATGGTCCTGTTCATGACGGCGCTCTGTCTCGATCGACATCGGCAATCCTCGCCCGCCAAATCTAGACCACATTCCGAAATCAAAAGCGCCCGGCTTGTGGCCGGGCGCTTCGGTTACCTGAGATCTGAATGTGCCTGACTTAAGCGCCGCGCATCATGCAGCCGGCGGCAAGCACGATGTAGCCTATGAGAACAATCCACACTGCGGCAAGAGGAATGAACGCAAGAACGCCAAGAGCGGCGAGAACGCCGATGATGGCGATGACAAGGGAGATAATGAAAATAAGCTGAGTAGGCGCACTGAGATTCATGTGTGGCTCCTCCAACATGATTCGTACGCCGGCATTGTATCAGCGGGGCCGTCACACACCAATGAGCAGGCGCAACGGGTTCGCCGGGTCGGCCAGGAGCTTCACCGCCAGTGCCACGCAGACGACGACCAGCAGCGGCTTGATCAGTCTCGCGCCGATACGGATGGCAAGGCTGGCGCCGAGGCGGGCGCCGAAGAACTGGGCAACGCCCATCATCAGGCCGATCTTCCAGTAGACGACGCCGACGGCGGCGAAGACGGCGAAGCCGCCGATGTTGGAGGCGAAGTTGAGCAGCTTGGTGTGCGCCGTCGCTTTCAGCACGCCGTAGCCAGCGAGCGCAACGAAGGCCAGCATGAGGAACGAGCCGGTGCCCGGGCCGAACAGGCCGTCATAGAAGCCGATGGCTGGCACGACCGTGAGTCCGAACAGAAAGGGCGAAAGCCGCTCGGCGCGGTCGACATCGCCCATGTTGGGCTTGACGGCGAAATAGAGTGCAATCGCGATCAGCAGCAGCGGAAGCAGGGCGCGTAACACGTCGCCGGGCACGATTGTCGCCAGCGAAGCACCGGCCGCGCTCCCGGCGAGTGCCAGGACGGCGGACGGAAGCTGACGGCGGACATCGACATGGCCATTCGCGGCATAGTGGATGGTCGCCGAACCGGAGCCGAACATGCCTTGCAGCTTATTGGTTCCCAGCGTCTCGAGCGGCGAGAAGCCGGCAAGAAGCAGTGCCGGAATGGTGATCAGAGCGCCGCCGCCGGCGATGGAATCGATGAAGCCGGCGGCAAAGGCGGCAAACGCGAGCATGACGACGGTGTGGGTGGCAAGATCGAGCATCGGGGGCTGCAAGGGTTGCGGCGAGGGGGACGGCAGGTTCCATCATGCCCGTCCCATTTGCGCAAGGCCGATTCCGCGCTAACTATCTGCGACGGAATCGCAAAGGGGAGGCCGATGGCAATGGCATTGCTCGACCAGATACGCTCGATCTTCGACGGCGATCCCGGCGTACGTAAGGTCGCGGACGATCCGGTCCTGTCGGCGGAATTGTTGATGCTGTTCCGCATGATCCTGGCCGATGGTTCCGTCTCGGAGAGCGAGATGGTCGCCTTCCGGCGCATCTGCAAGGAGGCGTTCGGCATTCCCGAGACGAGCATCGACAGCGTCATCGAATATCTCAACGACTTCGGCTACGAGACCAATGGTTCGCAGGCGATCGCGCTGTTCCGCGACCTCGACGTCGAGCGGCGCAAGCTGCTCGCCCAACACATGGCCGAGATCGCCAAGGCCGATTCGAAGCTGGCCGAGAACGAGGTCAAGCTCCTGCGCCGCACGCTCGACCTGCTCGACATCAGCCCGGTCGATGTTGTGAAGCCGCAGGAATAGCCGGATTCGATGGCAGACGGCGCGTCTGGCCGCCTATCCCTGTTCCTGCAGCCTCCGCGCGATTGCCTGGTGCAGATCGGGCGCGGCTTTCACCAGCGCCTTGGCCGCGTCGGACTGCGGGTTGTCGAGCACCGCGCCGGTCTTGCCGCGCTCGACGATCCTGCCTTCGTGCATGACCAGCACCTCGTCGGTGATGGCGCGGGCGACGGTCAGGTCATGAGTGATGAACAAGTAGGCGATGCCGAGCTTCTGGTTGAGCTCGGCGAACAGGTCGAGGATCTGGGCGCGGATCGAAACGTCGAGCGCCGAGACCGGCTCGTCGGCCACGACCAGCTTGGGGCGGGGGATGATGGCGCGCGCGATCGACAGGCGCTGGCGCTGGCCGCCCGAGAATTCGTGCGGATATTTGTCCATGTCGCGCGGCCCGAGGCCAACCTCGTGCAGCGCGTGCGCCACGAGCTCGCGCCGCTCGGCGTTGGCCGGTTTTTTGGCCAGCACATGCAGCGGCTCGGCGACCAGTTTCTCGACCTTCTGGCGCGGATCGAAGGAGCCGTAGGGGTCCTGGAATACGACCTGCATGTCGCGCCGCACCGGCTTCAGCTCCGCCTCGCTGCTGCCGGTGATGGTCTCGTCGCAGAAACGGATCGTTCCCGAGGTCGATTTGTCCAGCGCCAGGATCATGCGGGCAAGCGTGGACTTGCCGCAGCCTGAACGTCCGACCAGGGCCACCGACTGGCCAGGTTCTATCGACAGCGAGACGTCGTCGACGGCGCGGAAGGGAGCGGCGCGCCGGAACAGCGAGCTGCGTCGTCCCGGATAGTCGCGGGTCACCCCTTCGACTTGCAGCAGGGGCCTGGCCGAGCCGGCGACGTGGGTTCGGGGGCGGGCCGGCACATGCATGGAAGCCTGCGCCAGCTGACGCGTGTAAGGATGGAGCTGCTCAGACAGCGTGCGTGCCGTGTCGCCGGCTTCCATCACCTCGCCATGGCGCAGGATGGTGATCTTGTCGGCCATCTCGGTCACCACCGCGAGGTCGTGCGAGATCAGCAGCAGGCCCATGCGGTTTTCCGCCACGAGGTCGCGCAACAGATCGAGGATCTGCGCCTGCAGCACCACATCGAGCGCCGTGGTCGGCTCGTCGGCGATCAGGAGCTTGGGTTTCAGCGCGCAGGCGATTGCAATGACGACGCGCTGGCGCTGGCCGCCGGACAGCTCGTGCGGATAGCGCGACAGCGGGAATTTTGCCTCGGGCAGGCCGACCCGGTCGAGCACCTTGCGCGCCCGCTCCTCGGCTTCGGCGCGGCTTGCCTTGGTATGCCAGCGGATGCCTTCGGCGACCTGCTCGCCGATCGTCTTGACCGGATTGAGCGCCGTCATCGGCTCCTGGAACACCATGCCGATGTCGTCGCCGCGCAGCGCGCACATCTGGTCCTCGCTCGCCGCCAGGATATCGAGGCCGTCGAAGGCGACGCGCCCGCCGGCACGCGCCGCGAAGGGCAGAAGCCGCATCACGGTGAGCGCCGTCATCGACTTGCCCGAGCCGGACTCGCCGACAAGCCCCATGACCTCGCCCGGTGCCACGGCAAGCTCGACCCCCTTCAGGATCGGCGTGTCGCCGATCGCCAGCGACAGGTTCTCGATCTCGAGCAGGCTCATCGCTGCCGCCGCGATTTCGGGTCGAGGATGTCGGCGATGCCGTCCCCCAGCAGGTTGAGGCCGAGCACGGTGACGACGATCGCCATGCCCGGAAAGATCGCCATCCACGGCGCCACGACCATGCGCGTCTGCGCGTCGAACAGCATGCGACCCCAGCTCGGCATCGGCGGCTGCGCGCCGAGGCCGACATAGGAAAGGCCGGCTTCGGCAAGGATGCCCAGCGCGAACTGGATGGTGCCTTGCACCAGGAGCAACGTGGCGATGTTTGGCAGGATGTGCTCGATGGTGATCAGCGTTGGCCCCTTGCCGGCGGCACGCGCGGCCAGGATGAATTCACGCGGCCAGATGGCGAGAGCGCCGGCGCGGGCGACGCGCGCGAAAACGGGAATGTTGAAGATGCCGATGGCGATGATGGCGTTGATCGCGCCCGGCCCGAAGATGGCGGTGATCATGATCGCCGACAGCAGCGCGGGGAAGGCGAAGACGAGGTCGTTCAGCCGCATCAGCGCCTCGTCGGCGAGGCCGCCGCGCGCGGCGGCAAAGGCGCCGAGCGGCACGCCGACGCCCATGCCGATGCCGACCGCGACCAGCGCCACGGCGATCGAGTTGCGGGCGCCGACCATGATCATCGACAGGATGTCGCGGCCGAAATGGTCGGTGCCGAACCAGTGCGCCCATGAAGGCGTCAGGGTCTTGTCCGAGATCACCAGCCTGGTGACATCATAGGGCGTCCAGACATAGGAGAGCATCGCTATCGCCGCCACCAGCGCGGTGATGGCGAAGCCGACGAGGAAGGACCGGTTGCGGAACGCCTTGGCCAGCAGTGCGCCAACGGTCTCTTCGGGGATGTCGACATGGAGCGTCATTGCCGGCTTCTCAGGCGCGGATCGACGACCGCATAGGAGAGGTCGACGAGGAGGTTGACGGCGATGACGGCGGCGACCAGCAGCATGACGACGCTTTCGACGAC
>NZ_RZOT01000338.1:0-6621 GCF_003999085.1 Mesorhizobium sp. M4A.F.Ca.ET.090.04.2.1 | reverse complement strand
TATCGCGGCTGCGCAACCGCGCTCCGAATGCGGCATCTCCACCGATGTCTCGTAGCGGCTCGTATCCTGAGAAGGTTTGCGCTTCCGCAGACAAAATCGCAGACAAACTAGTCGTGCTAGTCTGCGGCGCCCTGCTAAGTGCTTGAAATAATGGCGCGCCCGAAGAGATTCGAACTCCTGACCCCCAGATTCGTAGTCTGGTGCTCTATCCAGCTGAGCTACGGGCGCGCATCAGGCCATGCTTGGCATAGCCCCGCGATCCGATCGTGACGACCGGCCGCGACGAGACGTGTTCCCTAACGACTGAATTTCCGAAAAGCAAGCCGATCCGGCAAAAGTTTTGTCGCAGGCACTTTTTGTCCGGACTAGGCAGGTCGGCGCAAACTTCCGCGCGCCTGGTCGAGCCGCACCGGCTGGTCGGGGATGGTGACGGCGAAGACGGTGCGGCCGCCGATCGATTCGACCAGCTCGACCGTGCCGCCATGGGCGCGGATCAGCTCGTAGGCGATGGCCAGACCAAGGCCGGTGCCGCCGCTGCGCGCCGAGCCGCGGAAGGCGGCGAACAGGTTCTCGCGCGCTTTCGGCGGCAGGCCGGGGCCGGTGTCGGTGACGACGATGCGGCTGACGCTGCCCAGGCGCTCGGCCGAGACGGCCAGCCTGCGCACCACAGCGCTTTCGGTGTCGGCCGCCATCGCCTGCACGGCGTTGCGGCAGAGATTGGTGAGCACGCGGAACAGCTGGTCGGAATCGGCATCGACCTCGAAGGCGTGCTCGACGCCGTTGACGAATTCGATGCCCTCCTCGATGTCGAGCAGGCCGTGCACGTCCTCGACCAGCTGGCGCAGCCGGACGCGGCGGCGCGACGGCGGCGGCTCCTGCGTGCGGCCATAAGCGAGCACGCCCTCCGAATAGGACACCGCGCGGTCGAGCGCGCGCAGCAGCTTCGGCGCGAAGGACTGCACGGTCGGGTCCTTGACCAGCCGCAGGCGGTCGGACATCAGCTGCGCGGAGGCCAGGATGTTGCGCATGTCGTGGTTGATCTTCGACACCGCCAGCCCGAGATCGGCGAGGTGCTTCTGCTCGGAGAGCATCTTCTGCAGCCGTTCCTGCATCTGCGACAACTCGCGCTCGGCGACGCCGATCTCGTCGGCGCGAGCGGCGGGACGGATGATGCGCCCGGGATCGTCGGGCGCCTCCGAGAAGGTCAGCATCGAGCGCGTCATGGCGCGGATCGGGCCGATCATGATCAAGTCGATCGCGGCATAGACCAGCATGGCGGTGAACAGCGAGATCAGCAGCGAGACGAAGGCGACGTTGCGCGAATAGACCAACATGGCGCTGCGCAAGGCGTAGTCGGGCATGATCAGCTCGAATTCCTTGTCGCTCTCGCCGACCGGGCCGAACACGCGCAGCATGCGCTTGCCGCCGAAGAACAGCGTGTCGAGCGCCCCGGTCATGCCGTCGATCATGCCGACCTTGGAAATGTCGATATGCTCGTCGACCTGCGGCGGCATCTCGGACACCACCAAAAGCCGCGAGACGCCGCCGTCGCGCACGGCGATCGCCTTGGCGCCGATCGCCATCAAAACGTCGTTCTGGGCAGTGCGCGAGAGCGAGTTGGGCTCGCCCTGCACCAGGACGATCGAGACCGCGGCCGCTGTGCCCAGGCGCTCCTTCAGCCAGCTCACCCGATAGCTGGCGATCCAGGGCAGGAAAATCAGGATTTCGGCCAAAAGCACGAAGACGATGGTGAGCAGAAGAAGCTTGGTCGACAGGCCGCGCGACAGGGGCACCGTGCGGGCAGCGGTAATCGCCGCGCCGGCCCTGTCGTCCGTGGCTTGGGCTTCAGTCATGCTTCAGGTCTTCACAAACACTTGATAGCGAAGATTAGGCGATTGCGGCTTTTTTGCCAATTTCATCCTTGCGGGATAAAAAACATCCACCGCGCGATCGCGACAAAGGGCGCAGCCAGCGCCGGATTGACTTCCAAAACCCTTCTTTCTATAAGCCCGCTCACGCTCGGGCCATTCGTCCCGGCGCGGTTTCGATCGCGCCTAAACCGGCCCGGCAAAGCTCCTGTTACAGAGTGACAGAATCAAGAAGGGCCGCACCCCGCGGTATTAAAACAAATGAAGCGTACCTACCAACCGTCCAAACTCGTCCGCAAGCGCCGGCACGGTTTCCGTGCCCGCATGGCCACCAAGGGTGGTCGCGGCGTCGTTGCCGCCCGCCGCAACCGCGGCCGCAAGCGGCTCAGCGCCTGAACGAAAGACGAGATCGTTGCCCGCAACCGGCAAGCCAGTGGGACAAAATCCCAAGCGGCTTCTGAAGCGCGCGGATTTCCTGGCTGTCCGCGGCGGCGAAAAGCGCCGCGGGCGGCTTTTCCTCGTCGAGGTTCTCGACCGCGGCGACACGCTTTTGCCGCGCGTCGGCTATACCGTCACCAAGAAGGTCGGCAATGCCGTCGTGCGCAACCGCGTCCGGCGGCGGCTGAGAGAAGCCGTGCGCACGCATGCGGCCGATGACATGGCGCCGGGCAATGACTATGTCATCGTCGGGCGCGAAGATGTGCTCGCCATTCCGTTCGGCCAGTTGAAAGCCGAACTTTCCCGCCGACTGCGCGGAACACGATAGGCCAAGGGCTTCGATGGAAAACAACCGCAATTTCTTCATCACCATCGCGCTGTCGGTGCTGATCCTGACGCTGTGGCAGGTGTTCTACATGAACCCGCGCGTCGAGCAGCAGCGCGAGGCGGCCCGCATCGAGGAGCAGCGGCAGGCCGAACAGAAGAAGACCGCCGAGGCGGCCAATCCGGGCGCCGCCGGCACGCCGGCCCCCGCCCCCGGCGCCATTCCGAGCGCTCCCGGCGGCGAGGCCGTGACGGCGGCGGGCCGCGCGCAGGCGCTGGCGGCGACCAGCCGCGTCAAGATCGACACGCCGAGCCTGGAGGGCTCGATCAACCTGACCGGTGCGCGGCTCGACGACCTCAAGCTCAAGCACTACACCGAGACCGTCGACAAGAACTCGCCCGAGATCGAGTTGCTCAATCCGTCGGCGCTGCCCAACGGCTATTTCGCCGAGATCGGCTTCGTCGGCAACGACAAGACCGGCGCGGTGCCGGGCGCCGATACGGTGTGGACGGTCGACGGCAACGCGACGCTGACGCCGTCGACGCCGGTGACGCTGACCTATTCGAACGACAAGGGCCTGACCTTCAAGCGCACCGTCTCGGTCGACAACGACTATATGTTCACGGTCTCCGACACGGTGCAGAATTCGGGCGCCGCCGCCGTCTCGCTGTTCAACTACGGCCGCGTCACCCGCTTCGACAAGCCGGCCGTCGCCAGCACCTATGTGCTGCATGAGGGTCTGATCGGCTATACCGGGACGGAAGGCTTGCAGGAGCACAAATACGCCTCCATCGAGAAGGACAAGCAGGCCCAGCCCGGCAAGTCGACCGACGGCTGGCTCGGCATCACCGACAAATACTGGGCGGTGACGCTGGTGCCGACCGAGAAGCAGCCGTTCCAGCCGCGCTACGCCTATTTCGAGGATGGCCGCCACCGCTACCAGTCCGACTTCCTGACCGACGCGATCAATGTCGATGCCGGCCAGTCGGCGACCGTCGAGACCGAGGTCTTCGCCGGCGCCAAGGAAGTCGCCAAGATTAACGCCTATGCCGAGGACCGCCACATCAAGCGGTTCGACCTCTTGATCGACTGGGGCTGGTTCCACTTCATCACCAAGCCGATGTTCTGGCTGATCGACACGCTTTACAAATTCTTCGGCAATTTCGGCCTGGCCATCCTCGCCACCACCGTCATCGTCAAGGCCATCTTCTTCCCGCTCGCCAACAAGTCCTATGCGTCGATGGCGAACATGAAGAAGGTGCAGCCGAAGATGCTCGAGATCCGCGAGAAATACGCGGACGACAAGATGAAGCAGCAGCAGGCGATGATGGAGCTCTACAAGACCGAGAAGATCAATCCGCTGGCCGGCTGCTGGCCGGTGGCGCTGCAGATCCCGGTCTTCTTCTCGCTCTACAAGGTGCTCTACATCACCATCGAGATGCGGCACGCGCCGTTCTTCGGCTGGATCCAGGACCTTGCCGCGCCGGATCCGACCTCGATCTTCAACCTGTTCGGCCTGATCCCGATCACGCTGCCGCACATGCTTATGATCGGCGTCTGGCCGCTGCTGATGGGCGTCACCATGTTCCTGCAGATGCGCATGAACCCGACGCCGCCGGATCCGACGCAGGCCGCGATCTTCACCTGGATGCCGATCATCTTCACCTTCATGATGGCGGGCTTCCCGGCGGGCCTGGTCATCTACTGGGCCTGGAACAACCTGCTGTCGATCCTGCAGCAGGGCGTGATCATGAAGCGCCAGGGCGCCAAGATCGAATTGTGGGACAATCTGGCGGCGCTGTTCCGCAAGAAACCCTCGCCGGCGGAATAGCCGGCAGCCCGATCAATAGTCTTCGAAAAACCCGGCTCGTCCGGGTTTTTTGTTGTCGCCCGGAAACTCGGGCCAGGTATTCATCGTGGCTTTTTCAGTCCTCCCCAAAAGGCCGTGACGGCTTCCGGTGCTGCGACGCCGGTGTTTGGGAGGTCGTCCGGCAGGCCGGGGTCCCGCGCTGCTTCGCGGGACCCCGGCTTCACCACAGGTAGACCGCGCCGCCGCACACCCCTATAAGCTCCGTCTCGTCGCAAGGGTGGACGGAGCCAGCCCATGACCGGACCCAATCCCAACATCAAGCACCCGATCCCGATGCATCCGCGCGTCGGCTTCCTGAAAGGGCTGGTCACCGCGCCCAACATCGAGATCGGCGACTTCACCTATTACGACGACCCGGACGGGCCGGACAAATTCGCCGAACGCTGCGTGCTGCACCACTATCCGTTCATCGGCGACAGACTGATCATCGGCAAGTTCTGCGCCATCGCCGAAGGCGCGCGCTTCATCATGAACGGCGCCAACCATGCGATGTCGGGCTTCTCGACCTATCCGTTCAACATCTTCGGCCATGGCTGGGAGGAAGGCTTCGACCCGAAGACATGGTCGAAGGAGATCCGCGGCGACACGGTGGTCGGCAACGATGTGTGGATCGGCATGGATGCGGTGATCATGCCCGGGGTGACAATCGGCCATGGCGCCATCGTCGCGGCGAAATCGGTTGTCACGCACGACGTGCCGGCCTATGCGATCGTTGCCGGCAACGCGGCCAAGGTGGTGAAGATGCGCTTCGACGACAAGACGGTCCGGCGGCTGCTGATGGCAGCCTGGTGGGACTGGCCGGTGGACAAGATCAGCCGCAACCTCAACGCCATCAGGGGCGCCGACATTGCCCGCCTGGAGGCAGCCGTCTGATGGACAAGACCGTGATCGGCACCGACCTGTTCACCCGAGGCTGGGTCTTCATCCGCGGCGTGCCGGCGATGAAGTTCCTGCCGCCGGAAGGACCGCCGGAGATCGCCTTCGCCGGCCGCTCGAATGTCGGCAAGTCGTCGCTGATCAACGCGCTGGTCGGCCAGAAGGGGCTGGCTCGCACCTCGAACACGCCGGGGCGCACGCAGGAGCTCAACTATTTCGTGCCGGACGGCTTTTCCGGCGAAGGCGCCGACCTGCCGCCGATGGCGCTGGTCGACATGCCGGGCTACGGCTATGCCAGCGCGCCGAAGGAAAAGGTCGACGACTGGACGAAGCTGGTTTTCGACTATCTCAAGGGCCGCGTCACACTGAAGCGCGTCTATGTGCTGATCGATGCCCGCCACGGCATCAAGGCCAAGGACGAGGAGGTGCTGTCGCTGCTCGACAAGGCGGCGGTGTCCTACCAGATCGTGCTGACCAAGACCGACAAGATCAAGGCGGCCGGCGTGCCGCGGCTGATCGAGGAGACGCTGGCCAAGATCAAGAAGCGGCCGGCCGCCTTCCCGTTCGTCCTGGCGACGTCGTCGGAAAAGAGCGACGGGCTGGAGGAACTGCGAGCCGCGATCGTGCTCGCCGCCAACGGCGGCTGACGCACCCCCCGCGAAAGCGCGTCCGGTCAAACAAGACCGGCGTATCGCCCGGCCCCATCCCCGATCCTCGTCAATCCGTCTCGTCGCGCTCCGGCGCGTGGTCCCGCCGGCCGGCCAGGATTTCACGCTTGCCGACGTGGTTGGGCGTGCCGACCAGGCCCTCCTTCTCCATGCGTTCGACCAGCGATGCGGCGCGATTGTAGCCGATGCCGAGGCGGCGCTGGATGTAGGAGGTCGAGCATTTCTTGTCGCGCTTGACCACTTTGATGGCTTCCTCGTAGAGGGCGTCGCCATCCTCTTCGGCCATCGCGCCCTTGTCGAAGACGGGACCCGCGTCGGCCGCCTCTTCTTCCGCCTCCTCGTCGGCGGTGACCGTTTCGAGATATTCCGGACGCCCCTGCGCCTTCAGATGCGCCACGACGTGCTCGACCTCCATGTCGGAGACGAAGGGGCCATGCACGCGGACAATGCGCCCACCACCGGCCATATGCAGCATGTCGCCCTGGCCGAGCAACTGCTCGGCGCCCTGCTCGCCCAGGATGGTGCGGCTGTCGCTCTTCGCCGTCACCTGGAAAGAGATGCGGGTGGGGAAATTGG
>NZ_RZOT01000337.1:0-6635 GCF_003999085.1 Mesorhizobium sp. M4A.F.Ca.ET.090.04.2.1 | reverse complement strand
CATCCTGACCGATGCCGGCATCGCCAACGAGATCCGCCGCAAATAATGGTAGCGTCAACCGCCCTTGCCCCGGACACCCCGGCCCACACGGTCGATGCGTTCCATCGCGGGCGCTTCTGGCTGGTTCAGCCGCGAAGCGGTCATCGTGCCGGCATGGACGCCATGATGCTGGCGGCAGCCGTGCCCTCCTCCTTCGCCGGGCGGCTGGCCGATTTCGGCGCGGGCGCGGGCGCGGCGGGGCTCGCGGTGCTGTCGCGCTGTCCCGCAGCGCGGGCCATGCTGGTCGAATGCTCGCCGGACATGGCCGAATTCGCGGCCGCGACGCTTGCCCACCCCGGCAATGCGCATCTCGGCGACCGCGCCTCGGTGCTGAGGGCCGGTGTCGCGCTGTCCGGCAAAGCGCGCGGCGCGGCCGGCCTTGCCGACAACAGCTTCGACTTCGTCATCATGAACCCGCCCTTCAACGCCGCCGAGGATCAGGCCACGCCGGATGCGCTGCGCAAGCAGGCGCATGTGATGGAGGACGGGCTGTTCGAAAGCTGGATCAGAAGCGCTGCCGCGGTGGTGAAGCCGCGGGGCGGGCTCGCCGTCATCGCCAGGCCCGAGCAGCTCGGCGCCCTGCTCGATGCGATCGAGGGCCGCTTCGGCGATACCGAGATGCTCGCCGTCCACCCCCGTCCCGAGGCGGCGGCAATCCGGATCGTCGTCAGGGCGACGCTCGGCGCGCGCGGAAAACTGTCGATCCGCCCGCCGCTGATGCTGCACGCAGAGACAGGCAACGGGCCAGCCGAGCGGACCGAGATGATCAACAACGGACTGGCGTCGCTGTTCGGCGATTGATCATCGGCCGGACATGCGGCATTGCCGTTGGCCGGCGAATTCCTACATGCCCACAGCAAGATGAGGCCTCATCTTGCTTCTTTTTCAGTGACCGGAGACCCCGACCTCGTGAAACGCCTCTTGAACCGCCTGCTGCCGAAGTCCTGGCGCTCCACCGTCGTCGTGGTTCCGGTCATCCGGCTGCACGGCACGATCATGGCCGGCGGCGGCCAGTTCCGGCCGAGCCTGTCGCTGGCGTCCACCGCCGGCCTCATTGAGAAGGCGTTCTCCTTTGATGCGCCCGTCGTCGCCATCTCCATCAATTCGCCGGGCGGCTCGCCGGTGCAGTCACGGCTGATCTTCAAGCGCATCCGCGACCTCGCGGTGGAGAAGAACAAGAAGGTGCTGGTGTTCGTCGAGGACGTGGCGGCCTCCGGCGGCTACATGATCGCGGTCGCCGGCGACGAGATCTTCGCCGATCCGTCCTCGATCGTCGGCTCGATCGGCGTCGTCTCCGCCTCGTTCGGTTTTCCCGAGCTGATGAAGAAGATCGGCGTCGAGCGCCGCGTCCATACCGCCGGCCAGAACAAGGCGGTGCTCGACCCGTTCAAGCCGGAGAAGAAGGAAGATGTCGAGCGGCTGAAGGCGCTGCAGCTCGAGGTGCACGAGACCTTCATCGAGCTCGTCAAGGAGCGGCGCGGCACCAGGCTGAAGGACGATCCCGACCTGTTCACCGGCCTGTTCTGGACCGCCAAGAAAGGTCTCGAACTCGGCCTGGTCGATGCGCTGGGCGACATGCGAGGCGTTTTGAAGACGCGCTTCGGACCGAAGACCGAGCTGAAACTGATCACCGCGCCGCGCGGGCTGTTCGGGCGCTTCGGGCTGTTCGGGTCGCGCCTTTCGGCGCCCGACATCGCTGCGGCGGCGGCCAGCGGCATCGTCGATGCGGCGGAAGAGCGCGCGCTGTGGGCGCGCTTCGGGCTTTGAAAAAGGGTTGAAAGCGACTAGCATATCCGCTTGACCGACCCGACCGGCCGCTTTTGCCGCGTTTTCGAGGGAGGAGTTTTGGGATGCCGCAGATCATTTTCCTCGTCGTTATCGGCGCCGCCGCCTATTTCGGCTATCGCGCCTTCATCCGCGAAGCCGAGCGCGTGACGGCCAAGATCCGGCGTACCGAGAAACAGGCGGCAAACGGCACGATGGGAACGCTGGTCAAGGACCCGAAGACCGGCGAATACCGGCTGGCCAAGGACTGAACGCCATCTCGCCAACAACAGACACGTCGGATGCCGGGACGCAAGCCCGGACGGGGCTTGCCCCTGCCAAGATCAACCTTGCGCTGCATGTCACCGGTAGGCGCGCCGACGGCTATCATCTGCTCGAAAGCCTTGCCGTATTCACCCGCTTCGGCGACCGGCTGGAGATCGAGCCGGCCGAGAGCGACCGGTTTTCTATCTCAGGCAAATTCGCATCGGGGGTACCGTCCGACGAGACCAATCTGGTGGTGAGGGCGCGCGAGGCGCTGCGCCGGGAAGCGGGATCGCTTGCGACGCCACCTGTCGCGATAACATTGGAAAAGAACCTGCCGGTCGCCTCGGGCGTCGGCGGCGGCTCCAGCGATGCGGCTGCCGTGCTGCGCGGGCTTGCCCGGACATGGCGGCTCGACATCGGCAACGCCGACCTGGCGCGGATCGGCCTGTCGCTCGGCGCCGACCTACCGATGTGCCTGGCGGCCAGGCCGCTGATCGCGCGCGGCGTCGGCGACGAGTTGTCGGCCGTTCCGAGCTTTCCCGCGCTCGCCCTGGTGCTGGTCAATCCCGGCGTCGCGGTGTCCACGCCAGAGGTTTTCAAGGCGTTGGCGAGGCGCGACAACGAAGCGTTGCCGCCGTTGCCCAGCAAGCTTGATTTTCACTCGATCCGCAGCTGGCTGGACGCGACGCGCAACGACCTCGAGCCTGCCGCTCGGACCATCCAGCCCGTGATCGGTGAAGCGCTCAGGGCGCTGAGGAAAGCCGACGCCGGCTTTGCCCGCCTGTCGGGCTCGGGCGCGACTTGCTTCGGCCTGTTCGAGACGGGCAATGTCGCCAAGCGCGCGGCACTCGACATAAGGCACCGGCATCCTGACTGGTTCGTCGCCGCAACGCGAAGCATGGAGGCTTGAATGGCCCGGATCGACGAAAGCCGCCCGTTCATCCCCGTGCGCATCGCGGTACTCACCGTTTCCGACACGCGCAGCCTTGCCGAGGACAAGTCGGGCCAGACGCTGGCTGACCGTATCGCGGAGGCCGGCCATATCCTCGCCGCCCGCGACATCGTCACCGACGACCGGGAAAAGATCCGCGACAAGGTGCTCGGCTGGTCGAAGGACGAAGGCGTCGATGTCGTCATCACCACCGGAGGCACCGGCTTCACCGGCCGCGACGTGACGCCGGAAGCGCTGGAGCCGATCTTCGAAAAGCGCATGGACGGCTTTTCCGAAGTGTTCCACCGCATCTCCTACGACAAGATCGGCACCTCGACGATCCAGAGCCGGGCGACCGGCGGCGTCCTCAACGCCACCTTCGTCTTCGTGCTGCCGGGCTCGCCCGGCGCCTGCAAGGATGCCTGGGACGGCATCATCAGGGCGCAGCTCGACTATCGCCACATGCCCTGCAACTTCGTCGAGATCATGCCGCGCCTGGACGAGCATCTGAAGCGCGGCGGCAAGGCCGGATAGCCGGCTGTCCCCGTCGAGCGTTCAGCGTATCACCGGCTCGCCGTGGAAGCGCCGGCGCGAAGGGCGCGAGACGCCGAAGCCCACTTCCATCATCAGCCGCCGCGTGCGCGTCGGAACCGTGCCCATATGGAAGCCGAACGGATCCTCGACGAAGCCGAGACCTGCTTCTCCCGTGAGCGTGACCGGGCTGTCGTCGCCGTAAACCTTCAGCACCTCATTCGCCGGATGGCCGACAAGCAGCGTCAGCTGGTGCTTGAGGCTGCGGCGTTTGTGGCTGCCGCGCACATAGACATGCGGGCCGGTGCCAGCGTCGCAGGGCTTCAGATAGAAGAAGAATTTCAGCATCCGCCAGTCGTCGAGGTCGAAATGGTACTTGCCGAGCGAGGCGAGGTTCTTGTCGGCGTCGGAAGCCTGGCCGGTCGGAAAGCTCCACCAGACGCGCGTCGTGATCAGTTTCGCCTGGCCGCCGAGATAGCGCTGGGCGATGCCGGACAAGAGCGGGTCGTTCTGGATGGCCAATGCTGCCTTGCAGGAGAGGATGCGCTCGAAATAGTGGCCGCTGAGCAAGGAGCGGCCGAAACGCTTCTCGGCTTCGGCATGGTCAGAAGGCATGAATTCGAGGCGGCGGTCGAAATTGCCGAAGCAAGGCGTGTTGTCGGCAAAGCTGGCGATCTCCTCATGGATCGCCTGCGGCAGGACCAGGCCGGAAAACAGTCCGTCGGAGCGAAGCGCCTCGATCGCCGCGTCGAGGTCGATACCGCTGAACATCGTATCCCCGCCATTTGGCGCCCGGCCGGCGGGCTTGGCGCCCAGCCAGTGCATCCTGCGCCCCGGCATGGTGCGCGCCAGCATGAACATCGGCAGCCAGGCCGGGTTCTCGCGCAGATCCGTCAGGTAGGTCGGGATGCGTACCGCGATGCGACGAAACAAGCTGCCGTTGCGGGCGATTGCCTCGAGGCTGACAGCGCCGGATTTGTCCGATGTCGAAAGGTTCATCGAGGTCCTCAGGTATGAGCATTATCCGACGAAACATCGGCTGCTCACCAGTTCCGGCATTGCCCAAACCCGCTTGTCCCGCATCGAAAGGAGGTTAGCCCCGCCTCATATTTTGTGCAATGCACAATAAAGGGGTTGCGGTGAATTTCCTACACAACCCCTTCTCCGCTGCCGGCGCCTTCTCCTCCCAAAAACGGCGAGAAGGATCACTTCGGCGGCGCGACCCAGATCTCGGCGTCGAGCCTCTTCGTCGCCAGGCCGCGCGCGATGGCCTCGGCGCTGCGGGCGCTTTTCGAAAGCGCCGTGGCCTGGCGCTTGCTGATGACCAGCCCCTCGGCCAGCGCCCTGTTGCCGGAGAAGACCCTGGCCAGGAATGGCGCGCGGCTGCCGCGCGCGCGGGAAAAGCGCGCCGGCATTGTGTGCCTCGCCATGTGGGCCACGACCTCGTCGATCCAGCCGTCCGACAGCCGCGCCCCGGGCTCCAGCAACAGCAGCCAGTCGCCCTTGGCCTGCCGGATACCGACGGAAATGCCGCCTGCGACATAGTGGCAGCCGGCATGGTCGGCAACGCGGTGCGTCTGGTCGGTCGAGCCGGTATCGCAGACGACGACGTCGCGCACCACGCCTTCGACCGCGCCGCCGATCAGCGAGGCAAGCGTGCGGGCAAGGCCCTCTTCGTCATTCAGGGTTTCAATGAGCACGCTGAGCATTGCCAGCCGAATAGCGGAAAGCCGCGCGCAGCGCCAGTTCTTGCATGCGGCATAAAAAGTTCTTGCTTTGTTCCCATCAAGAAAATAGGAATAGTTTCATGAACAGAGCGATTCGACAGCCTGCTGACAGTCCTTGGGAGAGGGCGAAAATGGAACAGATCGTGCGTGCCGACATTGCAGCCTTCGGGGCTGGGAGAGCCGAGATGGCGAATGCGATGATCGAGCAGAGCGGCATGCGCGTGCGGTCCGACCGCAATCGCGGTCGTTCCGCCGGCATCAATCCGTCCGGCCGCTTCGAGCCGGTCAGCCGGCATCTGTTCGACGATGGCTGGAATTCGCTGGAGGACCTGCCGCCGTTCAAGACCGAGGTGCAAGTCGAGAGGCCGCGCACTATTATCACGCGCAACGAGTCGCCCGACATCTCCTTCGACCGCTCGATCAACCCCTATCGCGGCTGCGAGCACGGCTGCGTCTACTGCTTCGCCAGGCCGACGCATGCGTTCATGGGCCTGTCGCCGGGGCTCGATTTCGAATCCAAGCTGTTTGCCAAGCCGGATGCGGCGCGCATGCTTGACAAGGAGCTGTCTAGGCCCGGCTACCAGCCGCGCACCATCGCCATCGGCACCAACACCGATCCGTACCAGCCGATCGAGAAACAATACCGGATCATGCGCGAGATCCTCGAAGTGCTGGAAGCGCGCGGCCACCCGGTCGGCATCGTCACCAAATCGGCGCTGGTGACGCGCGACATCGACATCCTGTCGCGCATGGCGGAGCGCGGGCTCGCCAAGGTGGCGCTGTCGGTGACGACGCTCGACCGCATGCTGGCGCGAACGATGGAGCCGCGCGCGTCGACGCCGACCAAGCGGCTGGAAGCGATCAGGCAGCTGTCCGACGTCGGCATTCCCGCCTCCGTCATGGTCGCGCCGATCATCCCCGGTCTCACCGATCCGGAGATGGAGCGCATCCTCGATTCGGCACGCGCCGCCGGCGCGCGCGAGGCCGGCTATGTCATTTTGCGGCTGCCGCTGGAGGTGGCGCCGATCTTCAAGGACTGGTTGTTGCGTCATTACCCGGACCGCTACCGGCATGTGATGTCGCTGATCCGCTCGATGCGCGACGGCAAGGACTACGATTCGGAGTGGGGCAAGCGCATGAAAGGCGCCGGACCCTATGCCTGGCAGATCGGCCGCCGTTTCGAGATCACCGCCAAGCGGCTCGGGCTCAACGCCGAGCGGCGGCAACTCAGGACCGACCAATTTCTTGCCGCAGCCAACGCCGCCGAGCAGTTGATGCTGCTTTGAAGGTCCCGCGCCGGCCCTCGCCGGGCGGCGCGAGAAGAATCCCGTCCGGCCTGTCCCCGGCCTTGAGACGGTGCCCTCCCGGTCCGCGCC
>NZ_RZOT01000336.1:0-6667 GCF_003999085.1 Mesorhizobium sp. M4A.F.Ca.ET.090.04.2.1 | reverse complement strand
TTTTGAAGGCCCCGCCGATCCTGATGCTCGACGAGGCGACCTCGGCGCTGGACACCCAGACCGAGCAGGAGATCCAGGCAGCCCTCGACCTGGTCAGCAAGGGCCGCACCACCATCGTCATTGCCCACCGCCTGTCGACGGTGATCTCGGCCGACGAGATCATCGTGCTCAAGGACGGCCAGATCGCCGAACGCGGCACTCATGCCGCGCTCCTGCGCAAGGATGGCCTCTACGCCTCGATGTGGGACCGCCAGCGCGAGGCGACCGAGGCCGAGGAGAGGCTGCGCGTCGCCCGCGAGAGCGACGAGCTGGGTGTCATCGTACGGAGAAGGACGTCGGAGGTCAGTTAGCGCCTCTTCCTTCTCCCCTTGTGGGAGAAGGTGTCGCCGAAGGCCACGGATGAGGGGTGCTTCCAGCACCCCTCATCCGTCTCGGCGCTGCGCGCCGATCCACCTTCTCCCACAGGAGGAGAAGGGGAAGTCGGCGCAAAATTTCCCCTTGACCTCAACCTATCTTGAGCTTGCAAACCGTCTCCGAGCCCCTGAGAAATGAGCTTTTCCCAAACGGAGACAGATCGAAATGAGCAATAAAAATCAAGGCAATGGCAGCGTGTTCCGGGTCGATAAGTTCGTCGTCCCGGTTGAAGCCCGCGAGGAGATCATCGGCAAGGTCCGGATGACCCATGAACTGCTGCGCCGGCAGGAGGGCTTCGTGCAGGATTTCCTGCTCGAGCAGTTCTCCGGGCCGGGCGAGTTCAACCTCGTCACCATCGTCGAATGGGAAAGCCAGGCAGCGGTCGACAAAGTAGTGCCGATCGTCAAGGTCGCGCACGAGCGCATCGCCTTCAATCCGCAGGAGACGATCGCCCGGCTGGGTGTCCGGGCGGATATCGCCAACTATCAGCGTCTGCCCGAACTGTAGGAGGGCCAGCCCGCGCCTGGCGCGGGTGCGGCGACGCTCAGCACCTGGCCGGTGCGGGCGTCGCTGATCATGTGCTCGAAGCCACGCCATTCGGCAGCCGTGATGTAGAGTGTCCTGCCGTCAGGCCCGCCGAGCATGCAGGCAAAGCAGCCGCGATCGGCTTCGACCCTGTCGAGCTTTATGCCGCCGTCGCGCACCCTGACGCAATGCCGGTTGGGCACGTCGGCGTACCAGATGCAGCCTTCGGCATCGATGCATATGCCATCGGGATAATCGTTGCCGAGATCTGCCCAGACACGGCGGTTGGTAAGGTTGCCATCGGCCGCGATATCGAAAGCGGTCAGTCGGTTGGCGTGGGATTCGGCGACGATCAGTGTCCGGTTGTCCAGCGTCACGGCCATGCCGTTGGCGAAGGCGATGTTCTCGGCCACCTGTCGCACCTCCCCGTCCTGCGTCACCAGGACGATGGTGCCCGGTCCGAAATGCTGGCCCGCCGCCGGCGCCGGCCCGCCGCCATTGACGTAGACGTTGCCGCGCCCGTCGACCACGATCTCGTTCCACGGGCTGTTCGACAGCGGCCTGAAATCGGCATGGGTGACGAGCGTTCCATCCGTTTCCTGCCGCAGCAACAAGCCTTCCCGGCCGGATATGACAAGCAATCGTCCATCCGGCAGCCAGTCGATCGAATAGGGCAGGGTGGCCGGTATTTTGAGCATGATTTCGCTGTTGCCTTCGGCATCGATGGCAATGATCTCGCCGGTTCCCCAATTGCAGACCCACAGCCGCCCCTCATGCCAGCGCGGCGACTCGCCGAAGGCGAGGCCCTCAGTGATGACCTTGGCGTCAATTGCAGACGATTTCGGCGATGGCATTTGGCGGGCTCCCTGGTCGAGTTGTCTAGCCAAGGACGAGCGGAAAGGTCGAGTTCCGACAGCATAGGCAAAAAATATGGCTGCGCGCCGTGCCGGCGTCGCACCCAACCTCTCCCAATGTTGCGTTGCGGGCAGGGGGGCTTTCCGCTATTGAGGCCGGACCTGAAACAGGGACCGTCCCAGCCCGATGAGCATCGTCGACACGATCAAGAATACGCTCGTTCCGATCCATCGCGAGGGCTATCCGTTCATCGCCGCTTTTGGCGCAGGCACGCTCTTCCTCGGCTATTTCTCCTCGATCCTGTTTTGGATCGGGCTGATCCTGACCGCCTGGTGCGTCTATTTCTTCCGTGATCCCGAGCGCGTCACGCCGGTCGACGACCGGCTGGTGGTGAGCCCGGCCGATGGCATCATCTCGGCGGTCGGGCCGGCCGTGCCGCCGCGCGAGCTTGGCCTCGGCTCTGGCGAGATGACCCGCATTTCCGTGTTCATGAACGTCTTTTCCTGCCATGTGAACCGCGCTCCGGTGCGCGGCCGCATCACGAAGATCGAGCATCGGCCCGGAAAATTCCTCAACGCCGAGCTCGACAAGGCAAGCTCGGAGAACGAGCGCAACGGGCTGGTCATCGACAGCCCCAACGGCACCGTCGCCGCCGTGCAGATCGCCGGCCTGGTGGCGCGGCGCATTGTCTGCTGGGCCGAAGCCGGCGGCTCGATCGCGATCGGCGAGCGTTTCGGGCTGATCCGCTTCGGCTCGCGTGTCGATGTCTTCCTGCCGCTGAATGCCGTGCCGCGCGTCGCCGTCGGCCAGACGGCGGTCGGCGGCGAGACCGTACTTGCCGAATTCGGCGGCGCGGCGGCGACGCCGCTGGTCAGGATTTCCTGAGCCGTGGGCGCGCCCTTCAAGAAATTCGAGGCGCACGCCAGCGGCGGCCCGCGCATCCGCGAGATCCCGATGCGCATGGTGCTGCCCAATCTCGTCACTGTGCTTGCCATCTGCGCCGGCCTCTCCGGCATCCGCTTCGGCTTCCAGGGCCGCTTCGAGCCGGCGGTGGTGATGGTGCTGCTCGCCGCCTTCCTCGACGGCATAGACGGCCGCCTGGCGCGCATGCTGAAGGCGACATCGAAATTCGGCGCGCAGATGGATTCGCTGGCCGATATCGTCAATTTCGGCGTCGCGCCGGCGCTGGTGCTCTATGCCTTCCTGCTCGACCGCGCCGGCTCGTTCGGCTGGATCGCGGCGCTGCTGTTCACCATCGCCTGCGGCTTGCGGCTCGCCCGCTTCAATGTGCTTGACGACGAGAAGGCCGACCGGCCGCTGTGGCAAAGCGAATATTTCGTCGGCGTGCCGGCGCCGGCGGGCGCGGTGCTGGTGATGCTGCCGCTCTATCTCTATTTCCTGCGGCTGGGACTTGAGCCGACCCGTCTCGCCGCCTTTGTCGCCACCGGCTTCACCGTGCTCGTCGCCTTCCTGCTGGTCAGCCGGCTGCCGGTCTATTCGGGCAAAAGCATCAAGGTGCCGGGCGACAAGGTGTTGCCGGTGATCCTCGCCGTGGTGCTCTACGTCCTGCTTTTGATGACCTACCCCTGGTACACGCTGACCGCTTCGGTCGCCGGCTATCTGGTCTTCCTGCCGCTTTCCGTGCGCGCCTATTCGAAACGCGCCATGCGCGAAGGCGAGAAGGTGCCGCCTTCGGATATCGGTTAAGGCGCTAGGCCGCGGCGCTCAGCCCCAGTCGGTCGATCGCCAGCCTGCGGGTCGAGACGTAGTCGGTCTTGCCCGAACCCAGCACCGGGATCTCCTCCACCTTGATGATGTCATTGGGCACCATCAGTTCGGCCGCGCCCGCCTTCTTGCCGAAGGCGCGTAGTTCCTCCGGACTGGCATCGTCGGCCGTGGTCACCAGCACGATGCGCTCGCCGCGTCTTTTGTCCGGCACCGCGACGGCGGCGTGGCGTTCTTCCGGCCACAGCGACTGCACCAGCATCTCGACCGCGCCCAGCGACACCATCTCTCCAGCGATCTTGGCGAAGCGCTTGGCGCGGCCGCGAATGGTGATGAAGCCGTCGCGGTCGACCGAGACAATGTCGCCGGTATCGTGCCAGCCATTGAGCGGCTGCAACTCGCCAGGCCGGTCGGCGGTCATGTAGCCCATCATCATGTTCGGCCCGTCGAGCCACAGCCGGCCGGCATCGTCAATGCCCTCGACGGCTTCGAGCTTCATGCGGATGGCTGGCAACAGCCGTCCGACCGTGCCGTCGCGGCCATGGATGGCGGTGTTGACGGCGACGACCGGGGCGGCCTCGGTCAGCCCAAAACCCTCGATGATTGATGCGTCGAAGCGCTCGCGATAGACGCGGCGCGTCTCCGGCTTGACCGCCTCGGCGCCGGCGACGACGAAGCGCAGGCTGGAGAAGTCGCCGTCCTTGGCGGTGCGCGCATAATTGGCGAGGAAAGTGTCGGTGCCGAACATGATCGTCGGCCCGACCTTGCGCGCGATCTCGGGGATGATCTTGTAGTGAAGCGGCGAGGGGTAGAGGAACAGTTTCACGCCGGTGACCAGCGGCAGGATGGTGCCGCCGGTCAGTCCGAAGGAGTGGAACACCGGCAGCACGTTGAGCAGGGTGTCGGCGGGCGAGATGGTAATGCGCGCCTCCGCCTGCATGGCGTTGGCGAGCAGGCTCTTGTGCGACAGCACCACCGCCTTGGGCGTGCCTTCCGAGCCCGAGGTGAACAGGATCACCGCTGGCTTTGCCGCATCCTGTGGCCGCAGCGGAAAACGCCACAGCAGCGCGGCCGCGAGCTTGTCCAGCATCGTCACGCTCTGGCGCACATCCTCCAGCCAGAGCATTTTGGCGCCCCCCGCCTCGACCGCCTCGGCGATGTCGGCGAGCCCGGCCTTCTCGATGAAGGCGCGGGAGGAGACGACGGTTCGGATGACGGCGGTGCGCACAGCGGCGGTGACGCTTGCCGACCCGGCGGTGTAGTTGATCATCGCCGCCACCCGGCCGGCCGAGATGAGGCCGACGAAGGACAGCACCACGCCGTTGGCGTTGGGCAGCAGCAGCCCGACCGCTTCGCCAGGCGCCGACACCGCCTCGAAGCGGCGGCCGAGCACGCGCGCGCCGATGAACATCTTGCGATAGCTGAGCGCGCCCGAGATGACGTCCTCGATGATCGGGTGCGAGGCGCCGACTCTGGTTGCCGCGTCGCGCATGGCGAGGAACAGGCCGCGGTCGAGATTGGTGCCGAAGAGCCTGGCTTCCGCGAAGCGGTCGAACAGCGCGTTGGTGTTAGAGGCCTGGTCAGGGTTGCGCGCCACCAGCTCGGCGATCGTCATAGGCTCCAGCACGCTTATCGCGAGGCGCGGGAACCAGTGGCGCGGCGCCCGGTCCGCCGGGGTCAGCGACACCGGCAGGTCGCGCGCGCCGGCGATGAAGATCGGTACGATGCTGGCGTCGGCCTGCATGGCAATGCGGGTGATGGCGCGGAACAGGCGAAAGGATTTGACGTCAGGCTCGACCGCATCGGGCAGATAGACGGCAAGCCGGCCCTTGCCCTTCAGCACCCTGACCAGCCGGCGACTGACGAAGACATGCTCGGCATTGAAGGCGATGGTGCGGCCAAGCTCGCGCCATGGCTCCAGCCAGGGCGAGCGCGCCGACGCATCGTCGAGGATGTGCAGCGTGTCGTCCGGCAGCAGCGATAGCATCAGCGCCGGCTCGAAGCGCGACTGATGCGAGATCACATAGATGACCGGCGCCTTGGCATTGCGGGCGACGCGGATGCGCTCGTCGGCGATCCGGTAGGCGAGCTTGAACGGCACATAGAGCAGCGCCTGCGTGAAGCGCAGGCCAAGCCGCATCGTTTCGAGTATGCCGATCAGCAACCACGCCGCGACGAGGCCTGCAAGCAGCGCCAGGGTCAGGATCATTGCCGCGCTCTCCCAACGTCCTCCACGTCGCGGCTCTTGAGCGGCCGCTTCGGAGCCAGAGGGTAGCGCAAGCGCGGGCGACGTCAATGTGGACTGAGTGCCCTCTGGCCTTCTCCCCTTGTGGGAGAAGGTGGATCGGCGCGCAGCGCCGAGACGGATGAGGGCTGCTGGAAGAAACTCGGTCGCTAGAAAATCAAACGATTTTCGGCGCTTATCTTGTCGATGCAGCGATCCGTCCAGCACCCCTCATCCGACCGAGCTTCGCTCGGCCACCTTCTCCCACAAGGGGAGAAGGAGAGGGCGCCGGGCTACGCCGCCTTCAGCCTGCCGCTGATGAAACGGAACTCCTGCGTCTTGCCGCCGTAGCCATAGGCGGCGGCCGGAACCTCGTGCACGAAGGCGTAGCTCTCCTCATGCACGCCGCCCAGCAGGCGGCCGAAGGCGGCGAAGATCGCCTGGAGATAGGCTTCGAGCTCGAGCTTGGTGTTGGTGCCGTCGACCACCTTGATGTCGAGCCAGAAAGTATTGGAATCATGCTCGGCCAGCGACTTGCCGCCGGCGAACCAGTGCTGCGGATCGATATAGCTGATGGCGACCGCGGTGATGGTCGGGTCCTTGCGCAGCTGCTTGGCGGTGATCTCGGTCACCTCCTTGGCGATAGTGGCGGACAAAGCGGCGTCGGGCTTGCCGGTGACGCTGACATTGATGATCGGCATTTTCTTTCTCCTCGTTGTGAGCGGCGCTTCCTCGCCGTTGGAAGAAACCATGTCACGATCATTGAATCAAAAAAATCGAATTGTTTCGAAGAAAAGATTCGATATCATCGAATTATGCAAGTGCTCGACCCAGACCTCCTCAGGACCTTCCTTGCTTTCGTCGATGGCGGTTCCCTGGCGAATGCGGCTTCCGTCGTCGGCCGCTCGCCGTCGGCGGTGACGG
>NZ_RZOT01000335.1:0-6696 GCF_003999085.1 Mesorhizobium sp. M4A.F.Ca.ET.090.04.2.1 | reverse complement strand
CGCGCACCAGCTTGGCCGGCTGCACCCGCGCCTGGCCATGGACGACGAAGCCGCCAAGGACGTTGCGGACATTGATGCGCGCCCGGGTCGCCGCTTGATCGAGCATCTCGACGCGGTTCGGATCGACGTCCCAGGCGCGGATCGTCTCGCACTCCTCGCGGGCGCGTTCGAGCTGCGCCGGGTTGGTGGCCACCGTCAGATTGTCGACGCGGCGAATGTCGGCATCGATGCTCTCAGCGGCCGCCACCCGGATCACCTCGTCGACGCAGCCGGCCATGGCCGCCTGCATGGCGCTGACACCTCGCCGGGTCGAGGTCTTGAGATATTTCTCGCGCGACCAGGTGAAGCCGCCCGACAGCCAGCCGCCATTGCGGCCCGACGCGCCGAAGCCGGCGAATTCGCGCTCGATCAGCGCGATGCGCAGCGACGGTCTCGCCTTCTTCAGATAGTAGGCGGTCCAAAGGCCGGTGTAGCCTGCGCCGACGATGGCGACATCGGCCTCGATATCGCCGGGCAAGGGCGGCCGCGGCGCGGGAACCCCGCCGATATCCGCATACCAGAACGATATGTCGCCGTTGCGCTTGGCTTGCATGGGATGACTTCCGGATTGGTTGGCGGATTGATCGGGATCAGGTCAGCGTCGTGTCGGCGGCGCTGTCGTCGGCCAAAAGCTTGGCGTCGGCGCCGTCGAAGCAAAGCTCCACCTGCTCTCCCAGCCCAAAGCTGTCGCCGGTTAGCGGCGAGCGCACGATCGCCGTGGAGCCGTCGGCGAGCCTGACTTCGTATTTCGATCCTGAGCCGAGATAGATGGCTTCCGCAATTGTCCCCGGCAGCCGGTTGGCGCCATTTGCCCCGTTGTGGCCGGGCCGGCGGATGGCCAGCTTTTCTGGACGCAGCAGCATCACCGGGCTGGCCTCCCCGTTGATGCGCCTTGGCGCCGTCACCGTCTCGCCGGCGATGCTGAGCGCGGTGCTCGTGCCGTCGCTCCGCGCCTCGCCGCGCAACACCGTGGAGTCGCCGATGAAGCGGCCGACGAACAGCGTCGCCGGTTCGTCGTAGAGCTGCCGGCCGGTGCCGACCTGCTCGATCTGGCCGCGATTGAACACCGCAATGCGGTCCGAGAGCACCAGCGCCTCTTCCTGGTCGTGCGTGACATAGACGAAGGTGGTGCCGAGCTCGCGATGGATGCGCTTGATCTCAAGCTGCAGCCATTCGCGCAGCTTTTTGTCGAGCGCGCCGAGCGGCTCGTCCATCAACAGCAGCGGGGGGTCGAAGACGATGGCGCGGGCCAGCGCCACGCGCTGCTGCTGGCCGCCCGACAATTCGCTAGGGTAGCGATGCGCGAAGTCGCCCATTTTGACCATGTCGAGCGCCCGCGTCACCCGCGCCTTGCGCTCATCCTGCCCGACGCCGCGCAACGTCAGTGGATAGGCCACGTTGCGGCCGACCGTCATGTGCGGGAACAGCGCGTAGTGCTGGAAGACGACGCCGATGTTGCGCTTGTGCGCCGGCACGCCGACCACGCTTTTGTCCCCGACCAGGAGCTTGCCGCTGGTCACATCGGTGAAGCCGGCGATGACGTTGAGCGTCGTCGTCTTGCCGGAGCCGCTTGGCCCGAGCAGCGTCATGAATTCGCCGGGCTCGATGCGAAGCGAGACGCCGTCCAGCGCCTTGAAGCCGCCATAGGCCTTGCTGATCGACTCCAGGTCGATCGCCGCGCCCTTGCTCGCCTGCCTTGGGTTCATTGGCGTCCCTTCCGCTCGCGGCCAAGGAGAAGCATGCCGCCACCGATCAGGATCGTGGTGGCGCACAAAAGGATCGTGCCGACCGCGGCGACCGTCGGGTCGGCGTCGCGCGTGATGGAAGAGAAGATCTGCACGGGCAATGTCTTCAGGTAGGGATTGGTGATGAACAGCGACACGACGATCTCGTCGAAGGAGGTGGCGAAGGCGAACAGCAGGCCGGATAGGATGCCGGGCAGGATCAGCGGCAGCGTTACCGTGCGGAACGTCGTCAGCGCACCGGCGCCGAGGCTCGCCGCCGCCGTCTCCAGCCGCCTGTCGAACACTTCGAGACTGGCTGAGACGGCGATCAGCACGAAAGGAAGCGCAAGGATGGTGTGGGCAAGCACGAAGCCCAGCATCGTTCCGACCAGGTGGGTGTCGAGATAGACGGCATAAATGCCGATGGCCAGCACCACGCCGGGCACCACCATCGGCGTCAGCATCAGCATCCGCAAAAGGTTGGCCGGCCGCGCCTTCATGCGGTCGAGGCCAAAGGCCGCCAGCGTGCCGAGCACCGTCGCCAGCACCGCCACCAACGAGGCAACCTTGAGCGAGTTCAGGAAGCTGGTGGACCATTCCGGGCTGGTGGCGAAGTTCTGGTACCATTGCCAGGAGAAGCCTTGCGGCGGAAACGCCAGCGACTTGTTGGCGTTGAACGACATCGGCACGACGACGAGCGTCGGCGCCACCAGCCATATCGCCACCAGCAGGCAGACGAGCCCGAGGACGACGCGCGTGAGGGGCTTCATCTCCATCAGCGTCGCCCCGCTTCCCGGTGCCTGGAGCGCATCACCGGCGCCGCCAGCGCCAGCAGCAGGAAGGTGGCGACGAGCAGCACCACGCCCATCGCGCCGCCACGGCCCCATTGCAGCAGGCTGAGCACCTGCGTCTGCACCAGCGTCGACAGCATGGTCGAGCGCGGGCCGCCGAGCAGCGCCGGCGTGATGTAGAAGCCCAGCGCCAGGATGAAGACGATGATGGCACCGGCATGGACGCCCGGCAGCGACAGCGGCAGGTAGACGGTGAAGAACGCGCGGAACGGTGACGCGCCGAGGCTCCGCGCCGCTCGCATTAGCCTGAGGTCGATGCCTTTCATGACCGAATAGAGCGGCAGGATCATGAATGGCAAAAGCACCTGCGCCATGCCGATCACCACGCCGGTCTGGGTGCGGATCAGCTTGACGCCGCTGAAGCCAGCCGCGCGCAGCAGCGAATTGATGACGCCCGAATCCTGCAGCAGGATCACCCATGACAACGTGCGCACCACCCCGCTCACCCAGAACGGGATCAGCACGCAAAGCACCAGCATCAACCGGACGCGCGGTCCGACCGCAGTCATGAGATAGGCGTAAGGATAGGCCGAGACCACGCACACCAGCGTCACCCAGGCCGAGATGGTGAAAGTCCGCCGCAGAACCGTGAGATTGACGGGCGCGCCGAAGAACCAGGCATAGTTCTGCACGCCCCATTCCGGCTCCGATAGGCTGCGCAGCACGATGGTGAGCAGCGGATAGCCGATCACCGCGATGAGCAGGATGAGCGCCGGCAGCGCGAGCGCGTACGGCCTCCACGCCCGTCCCGGCCACCCTAGGGCGGCGGGCTGGATCGTGGAATCGGACGCGCTCACGACCTTTGTCTCCGTTCGCCCCTTAGTTGCCGGCCATCATCGCCGACCACTTCTCCTGCGCCGCCTGGAAGTTCTCGACCCAGAACTTGATGTTCTGCTTGTAGCCCTGGCTCTGGCGATCGGGCGTGTTGGTCAGGAAGGCGGCGACGGAGGCGTCGACCTTCGGCTGCGCCTCATTGTTGGTCGGCGTATAGGAGGTCGTCTGCGTCAGCACCTCCTGCGACTGCTTGCCGAGATAGGCATTGAGCAGCGCATAGGCGGCATCCGTGTCCTTGACGCCGACGGGAATGGTCATCTGGTCCATCACCACCAGCCAGTCCTGCCAAGCCGGCGCGTATTTGGCGCCGTTCTTGACCGCGGTCATGGCGCGGCCGGTCCACATCATCAGCATGTCGGCCTCGCCGGATTCGGCGAGCTGCTGCGATTCGGCGCCCGTCTTCCAGTAGATGGTGTCGGGGCCGAGCTTACGCACCACGTCGATGGCCTTGTCGATATCGGCTGCCGTCATCGCCTTCGGATCGCCGCCGCCGACCTTGAGGGCCTGCTCCAAGAGGCCCCCGGTGAAGTCGCCGGAGCCGTCGATGCCGCGCACGCCCGGGAACTTTGCCGTGTCGAAGAAGTCGGCCCAGCTCTTGGGCGGGTTATCCTTGTACTTCTCGGTGTTGTACATCAGCACGACGCCATAGTTCATCGCCGGCACCGAGCACTCGCTGACCTGGCCCTCTGGAATGTGCGAGACGTCGAGCTTGGAGAGGTCGAGCTTCTGGAACAGCTTGCCGCAATAGACGTAAGGCGGGAAGTCGGCGGTATCGACCACGTCCCAGGTCACGTTGCCGGACTCCACCTGCGCCTGCAGCTTGGCGATCTCGGTCGGGCCGTCATTGAGCAAGGTGACGCCGGACTTTTCGACGAACTCCTTAAGCGCGGCCACCTGGCCGTCCTGGTAGATGCCGCCGAAGGAGACGAACGTCAGGGTCTTGCCCTTCAGCGAACCTTCCTTGACCGCGCCGGCGACAGGGTTCTCCTGCGCCATCGCAGCCGTGCCCAGAAAGCCGAGCACCATCGCCGCGCCAAATGCCAAAACGTGTCGACTTCAGCATGATTGTCATTCTCCCATTGCTACCCGCGTTTGATCGGAACTACCTGGCCGCGAGCGGTTTCCAGGCCGTATATTGGTCGAGCTCGGCGCGCGCCGAGGTCGGTGGCGCGATGATCCACATCACCTCGGCGCGGCCGCTGCCGATGTTCTCGCTGCGATGCGGCGTCGAGGTCGCGTATTCGATGCTGTCGCCTTCCTCGAGCACGTGGCGCGCGTCGCCGAGCGAAACCTCCAGGACCCCACGCAGGACGACAAGCATCTCGTGCGCGTCGCCATGGGTGTAGAGATCGGGCCCGGTCGAGCCGCCAATGTCGAATTCGCCGATATAGACTTCCATGTCGCTGAGCGGCGGGCGCGACAAAAGCATCTTGCGGCAGCCGTCGCTGGGCGGCAGGCTCGGCCGCTCGCTGCGCCGCAAGACCCCATGGTTCTGCTCGGCACTTTCCTCGAACAGCATCGCCACGCTGACGCCGAGCGCCGAAGCCATCTGGTTGAGCGAGGCAGTGCTGGCGCCGGTCAGGCCGCGCTCGAGCTGGCTGATGAAGCTGGCGCTGGTTCCGGTTGCCTCGGCAAGCTCCCGCAGTGACAGCCTGCGGGCGAGCCGAAGGGTTTTCAGGCGCATTCCCAGCACCTGATGGGCATGCGTAGCGGCCGGTGCGTCGCCCGTCTTTGCCGAAGCTTGGCCGGAAGCCTTGCTCATGCCGTCTCCTCCTCCACTTAACAGACTGTACAGTGCCACTGTACATCTGACAAGTCGCGCGTGGCGCCAGAGCCGCGCCTATGGCTAGGCCAGGCAAGTCGGCGGGTTGAGGTCGGCAGATCGATAAGGGAGGTGCGGGAGACGCGCTAGCCTTCGCCGGAGAGGTCCCGTCGCGCCTTGTCCAGTTCCTCGGCATAGCGCCGCATCAGATGGCTTTCGGTCAAAAGGCCGAGCACGACGCGGTCGGCGAAATCCTCGACCACGGCCAGTTCCTCGGCACCGGCGCGCTGGAAGGTTTCGGCCGCCGTCTGGACGTTCATGGAAGGCACCAGCACGGCGTCCTTGAACCGGGCAAGCGACCACACCGGCGTCTCGCCGTCCGCAAGCTCGCTGTGCAGTTCCGCCACGATCAGCACGCCGACATAGTGCTGGCCTTCATCCACGGCGATGACGCGCTGCGCCGAGCCCAGCGGCACCGCCTTGCGAAAGGCGCCGAGCGTCGTCGCGGCATCGATGGTGCGGACATCCTTGCGCATCATCGAGCCGACGGTGAGGCTGCGCATCCAGCCGACGTCGTGGGCGCTGCGGATGGTCTCGCCGCGCAGGTGGAAACGCCAGGTCGAGAAGGAGTAGCCGAAGGTCTCGCGCACCAGCATCGCCGCCATGATCGAAGCCGCCAGCACGACGCCGGTCAGCGTCAGGTCGCGTGTCGATTCCAGCGCCAGGAAGGTCATCGTCAGCGGCGCGCCGACGACGCCGACGGCGAGCGAGGTCATGCCGACGACGGCGGCGACGGCCGGGTCGATGCCGGTCGCCGGCGAGACGGTGGCCATCACGCCGGCGAAGACCTTGCCGAGCAGCGCGCCGAGAAACAGCGAGGCGAAGAACAGGCCGCCGCGAAACCCCGAGCCGAGCGAGATCGCCGAGGCCGCCAGCTTCAGCACGAAGACGCTGGCGACGACGCCAAGCCCATAGTTCATCGCGAATTCGCGATGCAGCGCGCCATGGCCGCTGGACAGCACCTGCGGCGTGACTAGGCCGAGCAGCCCGACAAGGATGCCGCCGATGAAGGGCCGCAGCGACGCATCGACCGACAGCCGGGCAAAGCCGTGCTCGATCAGGCTGACCAGATGCATGATGGCGATCGAGGCGGCGCCCCCGAGCAGGCCGAGCAGCAGGAACGGGATGTACTGGCTGGCGGTCAGCGCCGGCAGGCCGGACAGTTCCAGCGGAAAAGGCACGACGCCGAACACCTCGGCGGTCAGCGAGGCGCAGATGGCCGCCGTCATCACCGGCGCGACATTGGCGACCGAATAGATGCCGATGATCAGCTCGAAGCCGTAGAAAGCGCCGGTCAGCGGCGCGTCGAAGGCGGCGGCGATGGCGCCGGCGGCGCCGCAGCCGACGAGGATGCGCACGTCGTTGCGGCGCAGCCTGAAGGCGCGCGCCAGCCGCGACGCCAGACCAGAGCCAACCTGCGTGTAGC
>NZ_RZOT01000334.1:0-6697 GCF_003999085.1 Mesorhizobium sp. M4A.F.Ca.ET.090.04.2.1 | reverse complement strand
GATGTATTCCGGCGTCTGCCGGGTGCGCGTCGTGAACAGGTTGCAATACCCCTCGATGCTCGGCTGGAACACGATCTTCGGCGGATAGGCGATCGAATCCGGCGGCGTCTTGAAGCTGGTGGCGAAGATCCACAGCAGCGGCACGATCGAGATCAGCGCATAGGCGACGATGATCGTGCCGGCGACCAGCTTCGAATTCGCCGAGGGCGCGACGACGGAATGGGCTGATGTCAGGCTCATCTCTGCTTCACCTTGTTGAGCGCCTTGACGTAGATGTTGGCCAGGCCAAACACGGCGACGAACAGGATGATGGCGAAGGCCGAGGAATAGCCGGTGCGCCAGCTCTCGAAGGCCTGCCGCTTCAGCGTGATCGACGCGACCTCGGTGGTCGAGCCCGGCCCGCCGCCAGTCAAGAGATTGACCATGTCGAACATCTTGAAGTTCTCGATGCCACGGAACAGCACCGCCAGCATGATGAAGGGCAGCGCCATCGGCAGCGTGATCGACCAGAACTGGCGCCAGTTGGAGGCGCGGTCGACCTCGGCCGCCTCGTAGATGTATTCGGGGATCGAGCGCAGGCCGGCGAGGCAGATCAGCATCACGTAAGGCGTCCACATCCAGGTGTCGACGATGATGATCGACCACGGCGCCAGGTCGACGTTCGACAGCATTTGCACATTCGTCGGCGGAATGCCGGTGACGAAGGAGATGACATAGGAGAACAGGCCGATCTGCGGCTCGTAGAGGAAGCGCCAGAAATTGCCGACCACCGCCGGCGACAGCATCATCGGCACCAGGATGATGGTCGTCCAGAAGGCGTGGCCGCGGAACTTGCGGTCGATCAGCCAGGCCAGCGTGAAGCCGATCACCGTTTGCAGGAGGATGGTCCAGAAGACAAAATGCGCCGTCGTCTGCATGGCGATCCAGATGTCCTGGTCGGTCAGGATGCGCTTGTAGTTGGCAAGCCCCAGGTTCTTCACCACCTCGTTCGGGCGGTTGGCGCGGTAGTTGGTGAAGGACAGATAGATCGCCCAGAACAGCGGGAAGATGTTGATGGCGAGCAGCAAAAGGATCGTCGGCGAGATGAACAGCCAGGCGAGGCCCTTGTCGCTGATGCCCCGGACCCGGCGGGCCAACGGCTCCGGCGTGGCCCGGGCAACGTTGTCCGCAGTCCGATTGAGCATGGTCAGTCCTGCATCGGTCACTTGGATGTCTCTGCGATGGAATTTATCTGAACTGCGTCCCGTGCCAAGGGCGGCACGGGACGCTGCGGTCTGGCCCGGGAGGAGCCTTACATCTTGCCGTCGTCCTGGAACACCTGCGTCCAGTCCTTGACCAGGCCGTCGAGCGCGTCCTTGGCCGAACCCTGGCCGGCCACGACATAGTCATGGAAGCGCTTCTGCGAGGCCTGCAGCAGTGGTGCGTAGCTCGGCTCGGCCCAGAAGTCCTTCACGATGGCCATCGAGTCGAGGAAGGTCTGCGCATAGGGCTGGCTGGCCGGGAACTTCGGGTCCTTGACCACCGCGTTAAGGCAGGAATAGCCGCCCAGCGACCACCACTTGGCCTGCACGTCCTTGTTGGCGAACCACTTGATGTATTTCAGCGCCGATTCCTGTTTGTCGGAATAGGAGACCACCGAGATGCCCTGGCCGCCGAGCTGGGCGAACTGGTCGCCGTCGGGACCCTTGGGATTGGCGAAATAGCCGATCTTGTCGCCGCCGACATTCTCGTCCTTCTGCAGGCCAGGCCAGGTGAAGGCGAAGTTCATGTGCATCGCCACCTGGCCGGATTTGAAGGCGTCGACGCCTTCGCCCATATAGCTGTTCGAGGCGCCGGGCGGGGTGCAGCAATCATAGAGCGCCTTGTAGAACTCCAGACCCTTCACCGACTTCTCGGAGTTGACGAAGCCTTCCATCTCGTAGGGCTTCTTCGGATTCTCATACTGGAAGCCGAAGCTGTAGAGCACGTCCATGGCGCCCATGGTGATGCCTTCCGAGCCGCGCTCGGTATAGATCGAGGCGCCATAGACCGTCTTGCCGTCGATCTCGCGCTTCTGGAAGAATTCGGCGACCTGCTTCAGCTGATCGAAGGTCGCCGGCGGACCGAGATCCCAGCCGTACTTCTCCTTGAATTCCTTCTGCAGCTCCGGCTTGGAGAACCAGTCCTTGCGGTAGGTCCAGCCGACGACGTCGCCCATGGCCGGCAGTGCCCAGTAGTTCGGCGTGTTCTTCGGCCATTCCGAATAGCCGACCACGGTCGCCGGCACGAAGTCGTCCATGCTGATCTTCTCCTTGTCGAAGAAGTCGTTCAGCTTGACATAGTGGCCGTTCTCGGCGGCGCCGCCGATCCACTGGCTGTCGCCGATTATCAGGTCGCACAATTTGCCGTGCGAGTTGAGCTCGTTGAGGAAGCGGTCGGCATAGTTGGTCCACGGCACGAACTCGAACTTCATGCCGATGCCGGTTTCCTTGGTGAAGTCCTTGGACAGTTCCACGAGTGCGTTGGCCGGGTCCCAGGCGGCCCAGCAAAGCGTCAGGTCTTCCGCATGCGCGGCGTTCGAGACGGCGGTCGACGCGGTGATCGCCGAGGCCAGACCCAACGCCAGTTTCAAGGTCGATTTCATGCCTTCCTCCCATTTGCGAAACGCGTCCGGATGACGGTTTCAAGAGCCCTCAACCCCCGCTCCTCCGGGGGCCTAAACGTGACGGTGCGCTGAGCGCCGGATGTTTAGTAATTTGTTTAGTGATGCTCTTTTTACTAAACAACGCAAGCGAATTCGTTGCTGCGCCGCAACATGGCGGAAGGCACGCTTGAAATCGTTGGAAAATAACCGCCGACCGTTCCGGCCGTTCGTTGTCAGCCCGCTTGCTGCACGGTCTTCGAACTCACCGTCACTGGCCGGATCGGCGGCGCCGGCGGCAGCAGGGCGCGGATGTCGGCGAAGGGGAAGACCGGCTCGAAGCGGAAGGCTTCGGCAAGCGCACCCGAGGCGCCGTTGCATTGGCTGGCGCGGAAGGCGTTCAGCGTCCGCGATGCCTCGACGAAGCGCTCGGGGTCTTGCGAGCGATGCGCCCGGATCGCGTCAGCCTTGATCCCGGCATGGCCGGAGATGTCGACGTAATGCGTCGGCGAAAAGCCGGTGCCGCCAAGCGTATCGGCATGCAGCACCGGCACCGCGAACGATGCCGCGATGCGCACGCCGTCCGACAGCGCACGGTGGTCGCCATGATAGTCGTTCGGCGCATGGGTGATGGCGAGATCGGGCTTCACCTCGCCGATCAGCGTCCTCAGCGCGCCGATCAGGGCGGCGTCGGCCACGAGCGCCCCGTCGGGAAAGTCGAGGAAGCGCGGGACGACGCCAAGCAGCCCTGCCGCCGCCGTCGCTTCCTCGCGGCGCGCGCGGGCAAGGGTTGCCGGAGCGCCCTTGCCGCCCTTGGCGCCGTCCGTGGCTATGGCGAAAGTCAGTTCTGCGCCTAGCGCGGCATAGGCGGCCATCGTACCGAACATGAATATCTCAATGTCGTCCGGATGCGCGCCGAGCGCCAATACTCTCACTCTTCTCTCCCCGGAAATGGAAAAACGTGCCGAACGGAATCCTGCTCGCCCTGCTCGCCTATGCAAGCTATTCGGGCAGCGATGCCGTTATCAAGAGCCTGGGCGGACAGTTCACCGTCTTCGAGATCGGCTTCTTCGTCACCTTGTTTGCCGGCTGTCTCCTTTTCTTCACCCGTCCGGCAAACGAGCGTTGGCGTGATTTCTGGCGCATGAAGCGGCCATGGGCCGTGCAGGCCCGGGCCTGGTGCGGCATCGCCTCCGGCGTGCTCAGCGTCTACGCCTTCACCCACATTCCGCTGGCCGAAGTCTACGCGCTGATCTTCCTGGCGCCCCTGCTGGTCACCGTCCTGTCGACCGTCATCCTGAAGGAAAAGGTCGGCCCGTGGCGTTGGCTGGCCGTGGTCGCCGCTTCGCCGGAGTGATGCTGGTGGTGCGGCCAGGCTTTCGCGAATTGAACCTTGGCCATCTGGCCGCCTTCGTGAATGCCTTTCTCGCCGCCACCAGCGTCATCCTGATGCGCTCGCTTGCCCAGCAGGAGAAGCGCACGTCCATGCTCGGTGTCCTGGTTGGCTACGGCCTGCTGTTCAACGGAGCTGGTGCCGCTACCGCCGCCTTCGCGTTGCCGAACCCCGTGCAGTTCGCCTGGCTGGCCATGGCCGGCGCCTTCACCGCCGGCGGGCAACTGATGCAACTGCTCGCCGCCAAATACGCGCCGGCCAACCGCATCGCGCCGATGCACTATTCGCAGATTGTCTGGGCCGTGATCCTGGGCGCGCTGTTCTTCCACGAATATCCGGACGTGCTGTCGCTCATCGGCCTCGCCGTAGTCGGCGCCTCCGGCTTGCTCACCATGGTGCGCGAGGAGGTGCGGCTGGGCACGGTGCGCTGGAATCCATTTTCGCGCACCAGGCTTTGAGGTGGCCGTCAGCGCGTTGTTGCGTGCTGGCCATGGGCGCTGATATGCGGGCGTGATGAAGACCAACCCCTTGCCGGAGCTTCCGGTCTCCGCCGTGCTGCCGGCTCTTGGCGAAGAGCTGGCGACGAAGAGCAGCGCCGTGCTGGTGGCGCCGCCCGGCGCCGGCAAGACGACTCTGGTGCCGCTGGCGCTGCTCGACGCGCCGTGGCTCGGCGCGGGCAGGATCATCCTGCTCGAGCCGCGCCGGCTCGCCGCTCGCGCCGCCGCCCGCCGTATGGCCGAGTTGCTCGGCGAGGAACCCGGCGGAACCGTCGGCTATGCCATGCGCATGGAGAACCGCACCTCGGCGCGGACGAAAATCCTCGTCGTCACCGAGGGTGTTCTCTCGCGCATGATCCTCGACGATCCCGAACTGCCCGGCGTCTCCGCCGTCATCTTCGACGAGTTCCACGAGCGCTCGCTCGACGGCGATTTCGGCCTGGCGCTGGCGCTCGACGTGCAGGGCGCGTTGCGGCCGGACCTGCGCCTGCTGGTCATGTCGGCGACGCTCGACGGCGCGCGCGTGGCCAGACTCTTGTCAGGCGCGCCGGTGATCGAGAGCGAGGGCCGCGCCTTCCCGGTCGACATTCGCTATGACCAGCGGTCGCCGGGCACGGCGATCGAGGACGCCATGGCCATGGCGATCCGTACGGCGCTTGCCGAGGAAAGCGGCAGCCTGCTCGCTTTCCTGCCCGGCCAGCGCGAGATCGAGCGCACCGCAGAGCGGCTGCGGGATCGCATCAGTGCCGACACGGACATCGTGCCGCTCTATGGCCAGCTCGACAACAAGACGCAGGACGCGGCGATCAGGCCGTCGCCGCCGGGCCGCCGCAAGGTGGTGCTGGCGACCTCGATCGCCGAGACCTCAATCACCATCGACGGCGTGCGCGTCGTCATCGATTCCGGCCTGTCGCGGCTGCCGCGCTATGAGCCGGCCAGCGGCCTGACCAGACTGGAGACGGTGCGCGTCAGCCGGGCTTCCGCCGACCAGCGAGCCGGCCGCGCCGGCCGCACGCAAGCAGGCGTGGCCATCCGGCTGTGGCGGGCCGAGCAGACCGCGGCACTTCCCGCCTTCACCCCGCCTGAAATCCTCGAGGCCGATCTTTCCGGCCTGCTGCTCGACTGCGCAGCCTTCGGCGTCGCCGATCCCACGAGCCTGTCCTTCCTCGATCTGCCACCGGTTCCGGCGCTCAACGAAGCGAGGGCCTTGCTGGTCGCCCTGCATGCCATCGAGGACGCCGGGCGTCTCACCGACGCCGGTGCCGCCATGCGCAAGCTCGCGCTGCCGGTGCGGCTTGCCCATATGGTCGCCGAAGCCGCCGCAACCGGCCACGCGATGGAGGCGGCCACCCTTGCCGTGCTGCTCACTGAGCGCGGGCTCGGCGGCGACGGCGCCGATCTCGAACGCCGGCTGATGCGCTTTCGAACCGAGAAGTCGCCGCGTGCCGTGTCGGCCCGCCAGCTCGCCGAACGGCTGGCGAGGCAGGCTACACCCTCCGCCCCGAGGGGGGAGGGTCAGAGTGCCGGCGCGCACCTCATCCACGCCTGGCCGGACCGCGTCGCCAAAGCACGCGGCGAACGCGGCCGTTTCGTGCTGGCCAATGGTTCGGGCGCCATGGTCGATGCCGCCGATCCGCTGGCGGGCGAGACCTGGCTGGTCGTTGCCGACCTGCAGGGCAAGGCGCAGAACGCCCGCATCACCGCCGCCGCTCCGGTCGACGAGACCGATATCCGCGCCGCCCTTGCCGACCGCATCGAGATCCGGCGCGAGACAAGCTTCGATCGCGACCGGCGCGCCGTGCGCGTGCGCGAGACAGCCCGGCTCGGCGCCATCACACTGGCCGAGCGCATGCTGCCGGCGCCGTCCGGCGTCGACGCGGATCGGGCGATCCTCGAAGCCCTGCGTGAGCATGGCCTGTCGCTGCTCGACTGGGGCAAGGAGGCCGAGACGCTGCGGCAGCGGCTCGGCTGGCTCAATCGCGGCCTCGGCGCACCCTGGCCCGATGTTTCCGACGCCGCCCTGCTCGACCGTATCGAGGACTGGCTGCTGCCGTTTCTGACGGGCGCGGCGTCCTTTGCCGCGATCAATTCCGGCGCCCTGTCGGCCGGCCTCATGTCATTGGTGCCGCACGAACTGCAGCGCTTCGACCTTGCGCTGCAGTTCGTGCGGCACCAATGACATGAGGC
>NZ_RZOT01000333.1:0-6718 GCF_003999085.1 Mesorhizobium sp. M4A.F.Ca.ET.090.04.2.1 | reverse complement strand
ACCCCCCTCTGTCCTGCCGGACATCTCCCCCTCAGAGGGGGAGATTGGATGTCCCGTGTGGTTTCGCAAATCTCCGGTGTTGGAGTAAGGGTGCGGCGCTCGAAGCTGCCGATCTCCCCCCTTGAGGGGGAGATGGCCGGCAGGCCAGAGGGGGGTGCCTCGCGCCCAACCTATCCATGATCTCCCGCTACCCCGCCATCGCCGCCGACATCGCCAAGCTCTTCGCCGCGCGTGACACGCACGCGGTCGAGGTCGCCGTGCTGCAGCCGGCCGATCCGTTCCTCGACATGGCCGGCGAAGACCTGCGCCGCCGCATCTTCCTCACCGAGAGCGAGACCGGCAAGACGCTGTGTCTCAGGCCCGAATTCACCATTCCCGTCTGCCTGGACCACATCACCAGCCAGGCGGGCACGCCGCGCCGCTATTCCTATCTCGGCGAGGTGTTTCGCCAGCGCCGCGAGGGCGGTAACGAGTTCTTCCAGGCCGGCATCGAGGACCTCGGCGATCGCGACACCGCCGCCGCCGATGCCCGCTCGCTGGCCGATGCGCACGCGCTGCTGACGCTGGCGCTGCCAGGCCAGGCGCTGGCCGTCACGCTTGGCGACCAGACCGTCTTCGAGGCGGTGCTGGCAGCCCTTGGCTTGCCGCGCGGCTGGCGCATGCGGCTGGCGCGGGCCTTCGGCTCGGCGCCGATGCTGGAGGCGGCATTGGCCGACCTCGCCAACCCGCCGCGCAACAGCCAGCTTGCCGGCTCGGTCGCGACGCTGGTGCTCGACGGCGACGTCGAGGGTCTTGCCGCGCATATTGCCGCCGGCATGGAAGAGGCAGGCCTGTCGGCTTCCGCCGGGCGCTCGCCCGCGGACATTGCGCGGCGGCTGATCGAGAAGGCCGAATTGCGCAGCGTGCGGCTATCGAACGAGGCGTTCTCGGCCTTGAAAGGGTTTCTGGCGATCGATGTGCCGCTCGATGGCGCACCTCAGGCCCTCGAAAGCTTCGCGGCCTCTGCCGGTCTCTCGCTGGGCGCGGCGCTGGACAATTTCGCCGCTCGCGCCAGTACGATCGAGGCGCATGGCCTGCCGGTTGCCGGCATTCGCTATGACGCGGCCTTCGGCCGTCCGCTCGACTACTATACCGGACTTGTCTTCGAGATCGCGGCTGAAGGCGGCGACAGGCCGCTGGCCGGCGGCGGCCGCTATGACCGCCTGCTGACTCTGCTCGGCGCGAAGACGCCGATCCCCGGCGTCGGCTTCTCGGTCTGGCTCGACCGCATCGAGGCGCTGCGGGAGAAGGCCGAATGATAACGCTCGCTCTCCCGTCGAAAGGCCGGTTGAAGGAGCAGGCGCTGGAGGTGCTGGCCAAGGCCGGCCTCACCGTCAGCCTGCCCGGCGACGAGCGCAAATACCGCGCCCGCATCGAGGGCATGGAGGCCGTCGAGGTCGCGTTTCTCTCCGCGTCGGAAATCGCCGGCGAGATCGGCCAGGGCTCTGTCGACCTCGGCATCACCGGCGAGGACCTTTTGCGCGAAAACCTGGCCGATTGGGAAGCGCGCGCCGAGATCGTCGCCCGTCTTGGCTTCGGCCATGCCGATGTCGTGGTGGCGGTGCCCGACATCTGGCTCGACGTCGAGACCATGGCCGACCTCGACGATGTCGCCGCCGACTTCCGCCAGCGCCACGGCAGGCGGCTCCGGATCGCCACCAAATACTGGCGGCTCACCCAGCAGTTCTTCTCGCTCAAGCACGGCATCCAGGTCTATCGCATCGTCGAGAGCCTCGGCGCCACCGAGGGCGCACCGGCGCAAGGGCTGGCCGACGTCATCGTCGACATCACCACCACCGGTTCGACGCTGCGCGCCAATCACCTCAAGGTGCTGGCTGATGGCGTGGTGCTGCGATCGCAGGCCTGCCTTGTCGCCTCCAGGAAGAAACGCACAGCCGCCGATGAGGCGCTCTTGCGCGATATCGGCGCGAAGATGAGCGCCCTTCCTCCCCCTTGAGGGGAGGGTGCCTCGCCAAGCGAGGCGGGTGGGGTCGTCTCACTTCGAGCAGGCCCCCTCACGTCCATCCGCCGTCGGCGGCTGTCCACCCTCCCCTCAAGGGGGACATTGGTGGGATTTCCTCTGCCCCGGCGGACTGATAGGCTCGGTCTATCCCGGGAGGAGACGGCGATGGCGATCAAACTCGACGAGCTCATGAACGCCACCAATCTGCGCGGGCGAAGCGCGAGCGGCACCTTCATTGCCCCGGTCGGTGGCAAGGCGCACGTCTCGGGCGACAACTCGGTGCCCTTGCTCGACAAGACCATCCCGGAACTGTTCTCCGACACGGTCGCGAAATACGCCACGCTCGACGCCGCAGTCTTCGTCGGCCAGGACAAGCGCTTCACCTGGAGCGAGCTGTCGGACACGGTGGATGCGCTCGCCGCCGGCTTCCTGGCGCTCGGGCTGGAAAAGGGCGACCGCGTCGGCATCTGGTCGCCCAACCGCTGGGAATGGCTGGTGACGCAATTCGCCACCGCGCGCATCGGCCTGATCCTGGTCAACATCAACCCGGCCTACCGGCTGACCGAGCTGGAATATGCCCTCAACAAGGTCGGCTGCACGGCGCTGGTCACGGCCGCCAGCTTCAAGACGTCCGACTATCTCGGCATGATCGAGACACTGGCGCCGGAGATCGCCACCGCGACGCCAGGTAAGCTCAACGCGAAGAAGCTGCCGGCGCTGAAGATCGTCATCCGCATGGGCGAGGACAATTCGCCCGGCATGTTCAATTTCGGCGACGTGCTGGCCATGGCCGGGCGTGACGAGCATGACAGCCTCGACCGCATCTCCGAGCGGCTGAAACCGAATGAGGCCATCAACATCCAGTTCACGAGCGGCACGACCGGTGCGCCGAAGGGTGCGACGCTCACCCATTTGAACATCGTCAACAACGGCAATTTCGTCACCGCGGCGATCAAGCTCACCGTCGACGACCGGCTTTGCATCCCCGTGCCGCTCTACCACTGCTTCGGCATGTCGATGGGCACGATGGGCTGCGTCACCAAGGGCGCCACCATGGTGTTTCCGGGCGAGGGCTTCGATGCCGGCGCGACGCTGAAGGCCGTGGCGCAGGAGCGCTGCACCGGCATCTATGGCGTGCCGACCATGTTCGTCGCCATGCTCGACCATGCCGATTTTTCGAGCTTCGATCTTTCCAGTCTGCGCACTGGCATCATGGCCGGCTCGCCATGCCCGATCGAGGTGATGAAGAAGGTGGTGTCGCTGATGCATATGTCTGAGGTGACCATCGCCTACGGCATGACCGAGACCAGCCCTGTGTCGTTCCAGAGCGGCGTCCACGATCCGCTGGAAAAGCGCGTCTCCACCGTCGGGCGCATCCATCCCCATGTCGAAGTCAAGGCCATCGACGCCGATGGCGCTACCGTCGCGGTTGGCGCGCCGGGTGAGCTCTGTACGCGCGGCTATTCGGTGATGAAGGGCTACTGGGAAGACGCCGAGAAGACCCGCGAGGCGATCGACGCCGACGGCTGGATGCACACTGGCGACCTAGCGACGATAGACGTCGAGGGCTATTGCAACATCGTCGGCCGGGTCAAGGACATGGTCATCCGCGGCGGCGAGAACGTCTATCCGCGCGAGGTCGAGGAGTTCCTCTACCGCCATCCCAAGATCAAGGAAGTGCAGGTCTTCGGCGTCCCGGACGACAAATATGGCGAGGAGCTATGCGCCTGGGTCGTGCTGAAACCCGGCCAGGTTGCCACGGAGCAGGAGATCAAGGCCTTCTGCGCCGGCCAGATCGCGCACTACAAGGTGCCTCGCTATATCCGCTTCCGCACCGAACTGCCGATGACGGTCACCGGCAAGCCGCAGAAATTCCTGATGCGCGACGCGATGATCGAAGAACTGGGTTTGGTGGTGCAGAAGACGGCGTGAAACGGCATTTATGGACAACGAGTTTCCGAATTTCGCGGCGCTGAAGGCTGCCAAAACCGAAAACATAGATTTTCGCATAGTCGTCCGGCGCGGAGGGCGAACCGGCAGTGCGATCGTCATGGCCCCGCATGGCGGCAAGATCGAGCCCCGCACCTCCCTGATCACCGAGACGATAGCCGGGCGCGATCTCGATATGTATTGCTTTGAAGGGCTCATGCCGGAAAGCAACCGAGAGCTGCACATAACATCCAGAAACTTTGACGAGGCAACCGCGCTGGAACTGTTGCGGACCAAGTCCACGGTCGTCGCTATCCACGGTCGTCGGGATCGGGACGATCCCTCGACAGTCTACCTCGGCGGCAAGGACGCCGCGTTGGTTTCGGAGATAGCCTGGCGTCTGCAGGACGCCGACTTCCAGACGCAAAAGGACAACCATCCCTTTCCAGGTATCCAGGATTTGCATCGTCAACCGAGGCTTGACGGGGAAAGGAGCACAGCTGGAAGTGCCCTTGTCGTTGCGCCGTCGACTGGGGAACGAGTTGGAACTTCTGGAACGATTTTGTGGGGCGGTTCGCAAGGCCATCGAGACATTCGATGCGCAAAACGGTGCCCTGGCCTCAATCGTGTTTTGAATGGTGCGCTTGGCAGGCAAAGATGCCTGTGAGAGGTGCCCCCGCCGCCCTTTTCCGCTAAGTTCGCAGAAACGCGCGGCGTTCGGGGGCTCGGATGACAGGTTTCGGCCGATCGGTGACGTCCTATGCGATGCCCTTGGTCGCCCTGGCGATGGCCGTCGCGGTCAGAGCCAGCGGGATGTCGGTGGACGCAGGTTCGCCGAGCGTCAGGATCCTAATCGGAGCGCTTTCGAGCGCGATCATGTTCATCACCATTTTCATCGTGCTCGAGCATGCCGAGGCGGTGGCTCGGCGGGTGGGCGAGCCATACGGCACGCTGGTGCTGACCTTTGCCGTGACGGCGATCGAGGTGTCGATCATCGTTTCCATGATGCTGCATGGCGAGAACAACCCGACGCTTGCCCGCGAGTCCGTCTTCTCGACTGTGATGATCACATGCACCGGCGTTGTTGGCCTGTGCCTCGTGCTTGGCGGCTGGCGTCACCGCAAGCAGGCAATCGTTCGACAGGGGACCAGCGCCTACCTGGCGGTCCTGATCGCGCTGACGGTGATGACGCTCATCCTGCCGACCTACACCCGGACCACCGATCCCGGCACGTTCTCGGCCGCCCAGCTTGGCTTTGTCAGTGTGCTTTCGGTTCTGCTTTACGCGGCTTTCGTGTTCGCGCAGACAGTCCGGCACCGCGACGATTTCATCGAAGGACAGGCGCGCGACGTCTTGATCGCAAGCGCCCCTCACGAAGGCATCTACGCCAGCGCCGTGCTCCTGTTCATCGGGTTGATCGGCATTGTCATGCTCGCTGAACAGGTCGCCGCGAGTGTCGAAGATGCGCTCGTTGCCTATCAGGTGACCCAGGCGGACAGCATCGTGGGGGCGCTGATCGCGGGGCTGGTCTTGATGCCGGAGGCCATTTCGGCGGTTCGCGCTTCACTCAGCAACGAACTGCAGCGCGGCTTGAACGTCGCGTTGGGTTCGGCTTGCGCCACGATTGGTCTCACGATACCGGCGGTCGCCGCCGCCAGCCTGCTGACGGGACGAGGCTTGACCCTGGGGCTGCCGGCGGCTGACGCAGTCCTTATGGTTTTGGCGCTTTTCGTTTGCAACGTGAGCTTCAGCACCGAAAGAACGACATTCCTGACGGGCATGGTTCATGTCGTGGTGTTTCTTACGTACGTGTTTCTGATATTTGTACCCTGAAGGCTTGGTCCATGCTGGCAACCGGATGCAGGGATGAGACGGCCACCGGTTGGGAATCGCTGGTGCTTTCATTGTTCGCGGAAACGCTGAACCGCTCTATCTCTTTGTTTTGACGCAATTCCGGACGGAAAGCCGTTTCACACTTTTTCCTGGAATTGCTCTGTCGGGGCGCATGCCACAAGACAGCGCTGCGAGCTGGTCAGTCTCCTCGCTAAAGCCAGCCGCTGCTTGCCCTATCGCCGATCTTATGGCCGGCTTGCCCTGCGTTCATCAAAGGGTCGCCAGCCGCGAATTCGGCATGGTCTTTCCGTAGGCCCGGCGCAGGGTCAGCTTCTCTTCCAGCGCAACGATGACATGTGTGGCAAAATCAGTCTTGTACATGTCCGCGAGCCGCGACAGCCCGCCTGGCGTGAACACATTGATCTCGAGAAGTTTGTCGCCGGCTATGTCGAGCCCAACCAGAAACATGCCGTCGCTCACCAATTTGGGGCGTACCATCTCGGCAATGCGCAACATCGTGTCCGTCACCTTGACCTTGCGGGCGGTTCCGGCGGCGTGGATGTTGGAGCGAACATCGCCCTTGGCGGGGACGCGGCGAAAGGCTGCATAATTGCCATCGCGCATCAGTGGCAGGCCGTTCATCAGGAAGAGACGCACGTCACCGGCCTTGGCCTCCGGGATGTAGACCTGGGCGATGAGATAGCCGTCACCGCTGGCCGCCTCGAAAATCTGGTTCAGGTTGGAATCAGCAGGCGTTGCGATATGGAAGACGTTCTTGCCACCCGATCCCTGGAGTGGCTTGACGATGCAGCCCTTTGCGTTCTTGTCGATAAACGCGCGGATCTCGACAATGCTGCGCGATATCAGGGTCGCCGGCCGAACTGCCTCGGGGAAGGTCTGCAGGTAGAGCTTGCTTTGTGCCTGCGCCAGACCGTCCGGATCGTTGACGACGAC
>NZ_RZOT01000332.1:0-6744 GCF_003999085.1 Mesorhizobium sp. M4A.F.Ca.ET.090.04.2.1 | reverse complement strand
GGTGGTGCCCCCGGACGGGATCGAACCGCCGACCTTCGGTTTACAAATTTTGTGCCAGAACACCCCGAAGCATAACGTTATCTAACGTTGACGTCTGTCAAGGCGTTGATTTTACGTAATTTTATCCGGATTTAGACCCGGAGAGCATCGGTTTGCATAACGGCCAATAACGTAATATCACATACCCCAGTTTACCCCTGAGGTTACCCCGGAGCCGAAACCGATGCTTAATTCGATACCCGGCCAGTTCAAAAAGGCCGCTGCATTCATCAGCAATTTGAAGCCGACAACCACGCGGCAAGAGATACCAGACAGCACTCAGTCCGGGCTCTACCTCGTCATGCAACCGAGCGGCGCTTTGTCGTGGGCGGTGCGTACCAAGATCGACGGTAAGGCGTCCAAAGTTACTATCGGTCGCTATGACGAAACGGGCAGTGTCGAACGCGGTGCAATTATCGTGTCGGCAACCCAAGCGCTCAACGTCACCCAAGCACGGGCGCTTGCCGAACGTGTGGTTGCGGATGCACGGCGCGGCAACGATCCCCGGCAACAGAAGATCGACAAGACGAGTGTGGGCGCTTGGTTCGATGAATTTATCAAGACGGCCAGGACGACCGGTTTCAAGGGTAGGGCGGTTAAGGCAACCACAGCGGACGAATATGAGCGCATAATCGCGACCAATATCAAACCGCACTGGAAACACGTTAACGACATTCGGACGCTCGATTACCGGGACGTCGAAAAGCTCTTGGCGAAGCTGACGCCGGGCGCGAGGCGGAACGCCTTTGCGGTGCTATCCGCGTTCTTCCGCTGGAAGCCCGTTGCGCGCGTCATGGGCCGGAACATCATCGAGCTTGCCGAAGCGCCGGCCAAGCCGACCAGCCGCGACCGCGTGTTGTCCCATGAGGAAATCAAGACGGTTTGGAACGCTTCCGAAAAGTGCGGCTATCCGTTCGGCCCCATGACACAATTGCTATTGTTGACTGGGCAACGCCGCGACGAAATCGCCGATCTGAAATGGTCCGAAATTGCCGATGACGCGATCACGCTTGAAGCAGCTCGTACGAAGAATTCACGACCGCATGTCGTGCCGCTCTCGCCGCTTGCAAAGACGATAATTGAAGCGTTGCCCAAGATGCACGACGCGGACGGCAATTTGTCGGAATACGTGTTCACGACAACCGCAACGACGCCGTTCAGCGGATTCAGCAATGGCAAGAAAGCGCTCGATAAGCATTGCGGCGAACCGGCGTTGCCCGATTGGCATTTGCACGATTTGCGGCGCACATGTGCGACCGAACTAGCCAAGCTTGGAATTAAGCAGGAAGTGACCGAAGCAATCCTAAATCACAAAACCGGTAAGGTGTCCGGGGTTGCCGCGATCTATAACCGGTACGATTATCAAGACGAAAAGCGGGACGCTTTGGAACAATGGGCGACACGCGTTAAAGCAATCACTGGAAACAACGTTGCCATACTCCGGAAAGGTTTGGCGTCATGATCATTGGCGTTATCCTATTCCTCCTTGGAATTAGCCTAATTGCTTCACCTTTGATGCCGCTCGGGGTCATCTTCCTGATTATCGGTCTAACGATGATAAATCGATGGGATCGTAAACGGACAAAGAGCGACGGCTGGAGCCCAAATAAGAAGAAATGGCGCTTATAGTTATCCACAGCGGAGTTATGGAGAGTTATTGACCACTAGACTTTGTTATGGTCGGTTATCTATGCCAAAGGTTGGACGACCGATGGTGTGAGGGGCTGGACGGCCCAAGGCCGCGAGGAAGACGCGGCGATAGGGGTTGGACGACCCGGAGCCGGGAAACGACCCGGCGCTCTGCGATGGATCGCGAGAGCCAGCCTCCCAGCCATTCCCTCATCAACAAGGTTCGTCCCATGTCTTCCGTGGAACTCATCCCCGCGCCCGTTGTGCGCGCGGCTCTCGGCAACATCACCGATATGACGCTCTATCGCTGGCTGAACGGCTCATGCGATCCCCGAACGGGAAAGGTGACGCCGCCCGTTTCCGACTTCCCCCAACCCCGCGTTATCAACAAGCGCCGTTATTGGGTGCGCGCCGAAGTCGAGCAATTCATGTTGGCCCGAGGGGGCGATTAATTCCCCCATGGCTTACCCGCGCCGCTTTCGGCGGGACTGCGTTTTCATCAAGTATTTGAGTTAACAACAATTTCCAGAAACAGAGCAGCGGTTAGTTGATCCGACGCTCAAAGAATGGCCGGCGAGCGGTGCAACGCTGCCGGCCCTGAAGGACAATACCAGTGAACGCCCACATATCACCACCCGCGCGCTCGGGCAACGTCGACGTGCCCGAACCTCTCAAGGCGCTTCCGCAGTTCGTCGTCTGGCGGCTTGTGCAACGACCCGGTGAACCGAAGCCGGCGAAGCTGCCGTTCGATCCGAAGACCGGGCAAGCGGCTAGTGCCGTCGATCGCGCTACGTGGTCGGATTACGGCACGGCAACTATGGCGCTGGCGTCCGGCCAATATGCCGGGATCGGGTTTGTGTTTACCGACGCGGACCCTTTCTTCCTAATGGACTTAGACGGTTGCCGCGACGCGGCGACCGGCGAATTATCTCCCGAAGCTCAAGCGATTTGCCGGCAATTTAGCGGTGCAGCGTGGGAGCTTTCGCAGTCAAATGAAGGCCTGCACATTTTCGGCCGTTGCGACAAAGCCGCGCTCGCCAATTTCCGCAACAAATGGGCCGGCTGGCTGGAGTGCTATCGGACGGGGCGGTTCGTCGCGTTCGGTCCCGGCGGCATCCAAGGCAATATCGATCTCGATTGGACCAACCAGTTGGCTTGCATGATCCCGTTGCGGGCGGCAGGCGAGACGGACGATGCGGCGCCCTCTGGCGTCGATCCGCGATGGAACGGCCCGGAAGACGACGGCGAGCTTCTACAACGCTTCCTGGCCTCCGTAGGCGGCACCAAGGCGACGCTGGGACAGTCCCCGACTAACATCCAGCTATGGGAGGCTCACGAGGCCGCGCTGGCGTCGTTCTATCCCTCCAGCACCGGCAAGCCGTTCGACCAATCACAAGCCGACGTGTCCCTAATGAATCGGCTCGCCTATTGGACCGGCAAGGACCACGAAAGAATGATTAGGCTGTTCAGCCAATCGGCGCTTGGCCAGCGGGAAAAATGGACGAAGCGGGCATATTACCGAAATAGAACAACCCTTAATTCCATCGCGCATTGCATCGTGGTCTACACCGGCAATATGCAGGAACGTCGGGACCGGCAGATTGCGGAGAACCGCAAGATCGGAAGCGACTCCGGACCCATCCACACGCGCGTTCTGACCATTGACGACGCGATTGCCAATCTCTGGTTTGTCCGCGACGGCAAATCGGGTGGAGCAGTTGCCGATTCCGGAACGCTGTACGCCCGACCGTTTGCGACGGCTCAACGGGACTATGCGGCAAGCAAATATGAGGTCGAAACGGAAACGTTCGATCCGAAGACCGGGACGTTCAAAAAGAAATCTCAGCCGGTTCTCAATCTGTGGATCCAGTCACCAGACCGGAAGAGCGTTGACGTTGTAACTTGGAAGCCGAACGCGTCGATCATTTGCGAGGCTCCGGAGACCCAAGGGACCGGTTTCAACACTTGGCGCGGGTTTCGACCCTGCAGCTTGCCGAACAACGATCAATCGCTTGTCGCGGTCTGGAATGAACACCTTGCGTACCTCGTCCCAATCGAGACAGAGCGCCGTCGTTTCGAGCAGTGGCTTGCGCACATTTTGCAGCGACCGGAAGAGCTCCCACAGTCTGCTTATCTGTTGATCGCCGAAGAAACTGGCATCGGCCGCAATTGGCTGTCCAGCGTCCTAGTTCGCGTTTTGCGCGGCTACGTCGCTGCCGGCGTTGAATTGCAAGAAATCCTCGAAGGGACGTTCAACGGTCGATTGAGCAAGAAATTGCTTGCCGTTGTGGATGAGGGGAAAGCCGGAATGCAAGGCTGGACCCGCTGGAGCCACAGCGAAAAATTGAAGGCGATGATCAATCCGGAATTCCGACGGATCAACGAAAAGCACGGTCTGGAATACGTCGAATACAATTGCTGTCGCTGGCTATTTTTCAGCAACAATTGGGACGCTCTCCCGTTCGACGCTTCGGACCGACGCTTCAACGTGATTGCCAATCCGACCATTAGACAATCGCCCGAATACTACGAACGCCTTTATGGACATATTTCCAATCCGAAATTTATCGCAGCGGTTCGAAATCGTCTGGAGTGCCTGGACCTAACCACGTTCAAGCCCGGCGCAATACCGGACATGAACGAAGCCAAGCGGAAAGCTCTTGGCGCGATGCAGTCGGACTTGGACGGGCTGATAGCCGCGTTCAGGGAAGAATGGCCGGGACCGGTTGCCGAACGAAGCGACCTCATGACCTATTTGCACGACAACAACGTCAAAATACCGGGCGACAAGACGGTCAATAAGTTGATCGAGCGAGCCGCAATGACGCTCTCCGGCAAGGTTGGAAGCGGACTAAATAAATATCGCTTTGTGATCATCCGGGACTACAGCTTGCAACAGATCGAAGCCGATCCACAGGGGGCTTACGCCAAGGCTGTAGACGCTCGCGGCAAATTTAAATTTGGAGGCTAAATTCCACGTGGACCGGGTTGGACCACGTTTTAAACCTTATGGAATGAAGGGGGAGTCTCGCGTGTTAGAAATATAACCTGGTCCAACCCGGTCCAGCCCCGGCCCCACTTCTAAAATTATGAAAATAAGTATGGAGCGGCCATGAACTCGCCGCTGCTCTCATGACGCCGCCGCAGGGGAGCACCGGTTAATTAGACCGATACAGAACCGGCAAAACTGCAACCAAATCAACGCGCAAATTACCCGGTCGGCACAATGGGTAATCGCCGGGGTAAAAACCAGGAGAAAGCAACCATGTACGAACTAACCCTATCAGCCACACCAGACGGAATTAAGTTCGCCAAGCTCGGCGTTGCCTTCGATGCCGCGATGGAACATTTCCGGGACCGACCATTTGCGCGTCCGCTCCGTCGAGCAACGTTCAATTTTGACGATGCAAATATCCAGATATTCAGCGGATATGACGACACGCACCGGAACGTCCGGACGACATTTTGGGTCGAGAAGAATTATTGCAGCTATCATTTCCTGATCGACGCCAGAGAATTAATGACCGGCAAGCGTGTGGTAGCAGTGGGCAGCGTAGGCGGTCCGAACGATGCAAATATCGTGTCCGGCAACAATTATTTCTTTGTCGGCATGGACGAAACAATCGTTCACACGCTTGATGAGAAAAACAACCACGGCTTTGCCATGACCGGACCGAATTACGTTGCGGAATTGTTAGACCGATTGCTCCAGCCGTGGAAGTCTTATTCGGTCGAGCCACAGAACAAGTTACAGCCAGTAACGCCAGAAATTGCACGTGCGCTGGTCCGTCTAGGTTATCGATCTAAGGATGCGACCACATGGGCGGCACCGGGCGCAAATATCGGTAACATTCAATAGTAATTAGCAGTTGTGGATAACTTTCCGGTTGTCTTTGCTTGTCGCGACGGTCAGTCTTATTGCTTTCGCTTAAATACGACTAACTCTAAGCGGAAGGAATACAGACTATGGCAATCAAGGGTTTCAACAAGGTAGCGGGCGAGACGAGGGGCGGGCTCTATCAGTGGTCCAGCCCGACGGGCGGGTCGTATAGCTGGTATTGGCCTGCACAGTTCGCTGGGGTAAGCGGCGAGCTGGATTCTGTCGCTACGGCGCTCGGGACGGGCCTTAGCGCGGCGGCAGCGTCCATTGCCGCCGCAGACGGGCAATTTAAGCGCGTCGAGGACGTGGCGCGCGTTGGGGCGGAAGCTTGCTCACGCTACTGCGGCCCCGGCTTCCGCGCTGTGCGCCAAGCCGCCATCTCCGAACGCCAGACCGTAGCGGCGGCTCGCTATAGTCTGAAACAACCAATCGAAGCCACGGCGACCCCGAACGGTAATGCCGTGGACGTTCTACAGCGCCAAGAAATTAGGCAGATGCTCCGCTCGCAATTCGGCAATGATCTTGGCGCCGCCTACAAATGGTGTGTCGAAGGCGGATTGACCGTACTCAACGCGGTCGTCCCCATGATCGCGTTGACCCAATTCAAGGACGATCCACAGTTGATTGCCTTGCTGGAGGAAGCGTTCGCCGTGGAAAAGACGCTGAAAGTCATGGGTAACGAACCGTCGGACGATTTCTCGACCGCCGCCGATCCGTTGAAGACAACGATGGACAATTCATCGATCCGTCTTCTGGCGAAGGGTAAAGTTGATCAGATCAAGCTCCGTTCGGACGCCGTGGACGCCGCAAACAAGCTCTTGATCGCGACGATCAATTTCACCTCGCAATCGTCTAATTTGAGCGAGACGGAATCGTTCAACTTGTTGATGGGTAAATCCGCCTAGTAATTTGCCGATAATACTAGGCGTGTCGCCCCGGCGATTTCCTTCCTCCTTTGAATCGCCGGGGCGGATTTTCGCCGTAAAATTACCGAAAAATGGCTGACACGGGTGTTAAAATACAATGGTAAATCTTACGCCCAATATCGGCAAAGACGACGGAACCGGTAAAGACGAGCGATCCGGCAAATTCCTGCCCGGTCACAAGGGATTTAAGAAAGTCGGTTCGCGGTCGAAAGTTTCCCGGCAAGCTATCGACATGGCAAACGAGCACGCCGTCACGGCTATGAATATGCT
>NZ_RZOT01000331.1:0-6764 GCF_003999085.1 Mesorhizobium sp. M4A.F.Ca.ET.090.04.2.1 | reverse complement strand
GACGTAGGTGGTGAGCGTGCCGCCGACCAGCGGGCCCACCAATGGTCCGGACTGGCCGGCCAGCGAAATGTACATGTTGATCTTGAGCGTGCGGTCGCGCGGAAAGCTCGACAGGATCACCACTTGGCCGAGCGTGCCCATCAGCGCGCCGCCAAAACCCTGCAGGGCGCGCGAGGCGACCAGCATCCAGATGTTCTCCGAGAGGCCGCAAAGTGCCGAGGCGCTGGCGAAGACGAGAAGGGCGAAGCAATACACGTTGCGCAGGCCGAAGCGGTCCGCCGCCCAGCCGCCGAGAATGATCAGGCTGGCTACATAGACGGTGATCAGAAGGCCAAGCTGGCTCGGCGGGCGGGCCAAGCTTTCACCGATGCCGGGAAGTGCGGTCACCACTACATTCTGGTCGAGGCTGGTCATGAAGACGCCGCAGGCGACCGTTGCCGGCAACAGCATCGACATCTCGCCCGCCGGAGCAAAGCGGGTGGTGGCCGTCACCGAAGTCTCTGCGGTCATGGAGGATATGGTCGAACTGGTTGCCTGGACGGGCACCTGCTCCGGCAAGAGCCCGTGATTGCCTATCTATCGGCCCGGCTGGCCCAAGCCTCAAGCAGCAGTTGTGGCCGTCCGTAGTGCCAGCCGGAGCTACTGCACCTCGTAGCCGACTTCCTCGCTGGCGTGGCACAGCGCCTTCCAGAAGGAGCGGGCGAAGGAGCGGAAGACATAGATGTCGAACTGGTCGGCGCCGGTGCGCTGAATCTGCGCGAAGACGTCGTGATGGGTGGTCGAGCGGCCGGCGCCGACCGGGAAGGCCGGCAGCGCGAAATCGATGGCAAAGAACTTCGCCAGCACCCATTCGGCCTTCGGGCCGGCGATGCGGATCGCGGTGCGGCCATGCGACAGGTCGGTGACGGTGCCCACGTCCGGCGTGACGACGCCGCTGAACGCGGCCGCAAGGCCCTCGGCGTCGTCGATGACGGTGAACTTGCCTGGCGCGATGCCGAATGCCGATCTGCCGCCGTTGGTGACGCCGCCGCCGGCGCCGTCGGGCAGGGCAAGGCCCGCGACCTTGTATATCGCCGACATAAGGCGCTTCTCCTCGCCCGGCCATGCGGCGAGCTGCAGGATCGAGCCCGGCCGCGTCTCAGACAGGATGACGTCGACGCCATGTTCGAAATTGCCGTGCGAGCCCGGGTGGTACTCCGGCTCGAGCGGAGATTGACGTTCAACCATGCATGCGGCTCCCGTCCGGGTCGTAGAAGTGGTTGGAGACGATCTCGATCGGCCCGAAGCGATTGCGCAACGGGTCCGAGACGAAAGCGCGCGTGCCGTGCCTGGCCTTGCCGCCCTTGACCAGCGCTAGCGCGATATGCTTGCCGAGCGCCGGCGAATAGCAGCAGGCGGTTATGTGGCCGATCGAATCGCGTGGATTGGCTTCGTCCAGTTCCTCGACGATATGCGCGCCGCCGTTGAACGGGCGGTTGTCGAGCGAGACCAGGCCGACCAGTTGCAGCCGGTCAGGCGTGATCAGGCCCTCGCGGTCCATCATCGCCGAGCCGATGAAGGGCTTCTTCTTCGACAGCATCCAGTCGAGATGCAGGTCGCGCGCCGTGGTGCGGCCGTCGATCTCGGCGCCGGTGACATGGCCCTTCTCGATGCGCATCGTACCCAGCGCCTCGAGCCCGTAGGTCACCAGGCCGGATGGCTTGCCAGCCTCGATCAGCGCCTCCCAGACATGGGTGCCGTGGCCGGCGCCGGAATAGACCTCGAAGGCCATCTCGCCGGAAAAGGACAGGCGGCAGATCATCACCGGCACGCCCGCAATCTGGCCACGGACGATGCCCATGAAAGGCAGGGTGGCGTTGTCGACGGCGGTGCCGGTGACGCAGGTGGCGAGGATGGCTCTCGCCTTCGGCCCGCCGATCGCAGCGCCTGCCCATTCGTCGGTCACCGAGGTGACGGTGACCTTCAATTCCGGCCAGATCACGTCGAGGAAATATTCCAGATGCTGCATCACCTTGCCGGCATTGGCGGTGGTGGTGGTCATCAGGAAGTCCTGCTCGCCGAGCCGCCAGGTGGTGCCGTCGTCGAAGGCAAGCCCGTCCTCGCGCAGCATCAGGCCGTAGCGCGCCTTGCCGACGGCAAGCGTGGAAAACATGTTGGTGTAGACGCGGTCGAGGAATTCCGCCGCGTCCGGTCCCTGCACGGCGATCTTGCCCAGCGTCGAGACGTCGACGATGCCGGCGCTGTCGCGGGTGGCCTTGGCTTCGCGCACATAGGCCTGCTCGACCGTCTCGCCGGCAAGGCCGTAGATCATCGGCCGGTACCAGAGGCCTGCGGAATACATCCGCGCGCCGTTGGCGATATGCCAGTCGTGCATCGGGGTCAGCCGCTCGGGTTTGAGATCGCCAAAACGCTCGGCCGCCAGCGAGCCGATCGACACCGCCGTGTAGGGTGGGCGGAAGCGCGTCGTGCCGACCTCGGGGATCGGCTTGCCGAGAGCCTCGGCCATGATGGCGAGGCCCGGCACGTTGGAGCTCTTGCCCTGGTCGGTCGCCATGCCAAGCGTGGTGTAGCGCTTGAGGTGCTCGACCGAGATGAAGCCCTCGCGGTGCGCCAACCGCACGTCTTCCGCCGTGACGTCGTGCTGGAAATCGACGAAGCTCTTGCCCGCCGCCTTGATCTCGAACACCGGCGCCGGGTCGGGCTCGCCTGGCGCGGCTTCGACGTCCGGCAGGGCCGTCGGCGCGTCCGTGCCGCCCGCGGCAGCGACACCGGCGGTGCGGCCTTCGGCGATGGCCTCGGCGGTCGAGAAACTGCCGGTGAAGGCGCCTGCGCCGATCCAGCGCTGCGTCGGCTTCGGTGGCAGGAAGGCCTGCCTGGCCGGGTTCCACTCAGCCTTTGCGCCGGCCTGGCTGGCGAGATGGATCGTCGGCGACCAGCCGCCTGACATCAGCAGGCAGTCGGCATGGATGCTGCGCGCGTCGCCGGTGGGCGCGCCACTCAGCATGTCGAAGCGCTGCACTTTTAGGCCGGAGAGAGCCTTGCCGCCCTCGGTGGCCACCACGGCGTGACCGGAGAGCATTTCCGCCTCGGCCTCGGTGGCCAGCCGGCGCATTTCGTCCGACAGCCCGGAGCGAACGTCGACGATTGCGACGATCGCGGCCCCTGCCTTCCTCAGCGCCAGGGCGGAACGGTAGGCGCTGTCATTGTTGGTGAACAGGGCAATCCTCTCGCCGGGCAGGACGCCATATTCGTTGGCGTAGCGCTCTGCGGCATGCGCCAGCATGACGCCCGGCCGGTCATTGCCGGGGAAGACCAGCGGCCGTTCGAAGGAGCCGGTGGCAAGCACCACGGTTCTGGCGCGGATCGCCCAGTAGCGATGGCGCGGCTCGCCCTTGGCCAGGCTCTCCTTGTGGTCGCTGACACGCTCCAGCGCGGCAAGCGTGTTGCCGTCATAGTAGCCCCAGACCGTGGTGCGCGGCAAAAGCCGCACATTGTCGTTGCCTTCGAGTTGGCCGGCAACGCGCGCCGCCCAGTCGTCCGCCGGCATGCCGTCGATCGTCTCGCCGGACCAGTTGGCCGAGCCGCCGAAGCGCGGCTCCAGCTCGGTGAGGATGACGCGCGCGCCCTGTTCGGCGGCAGCCTTGGCGGCCATCAGCCCGGCCGGACCGGAGCCGACCACCAGCACGTCGCAGAAGGCGTTCATGCGCTCATAGCGCGAAGTGTCGGCGGCGGTGCCGGCTCTGCCGAGACCGGCGGCGCGGCGGATAAAATGCTCGCAGAACATCCAGAAGCGGGTGCCTTTGAGCGGGCCGATCACCGGCCCCATGAAGGTCTTGTAGTAGAAGCCGGCCGACAGGAGCTTGCCGCCGAGCTGGTTGGCCGCACTGACGTCCCAGGCAAGCGACGGGAAGCGGTTCTGGCTGACGGCGGTGAGCCCGTCATAGATCTCGACCATGGTCGCGGCGATGTTCGGTTCGCGCACCTCGCCGCGCAGCACTGTTACCAGCGCGTTCGGCTCCTCGACACCGGCCGTGAGCACGCCGCGCGGGCGGTGGTACTTGAACGAGCGGCCGAACAGCGTCACGCCATTGGCGAGCAGCGCCGAGGCCAGCGTGTCGCCGGCATGGCCGGTATAGGTCACGCCGTCGAAGGTGAAGCGGATGGTGCGCAGCCGGTCGACGCGGCCGCCGTTCTCGATGCGACGGGGGCTCACGACTTGGCTTCCGTCTTGTGCCGCGTGGCGGATCTGTGGCCGCCATGCGCGAAAGCAGTGCTGGAAATCTCGTGTGTCAGCGTGTTGCGCACGACCCTGATATGAGCGCGGCAGCCGCCGGCATGCTGCCAGATCTCGTTATGGTCGCCGGCCGGATTCAGCCGGTCGTAGACATAGGCGTTCCAGGCGTCGAGGTCCTGAGAGGCCGGTTGCGGACGCTCGCGGTTGCCATCGCCCTGATAGGCAAACTCGATGACGTCGCGTGGGCCACAATAGGGACAGGTGATAAGCATCTTATTTCAACCCTAGTGCAGCCGAGGCGTCGCGCCTTGGCCCTTGTCGTCGATGAAGAGACCGCGATAGAAGCGGTCGAGCGTGAACGGCGCGTTGAGCTCGTGCGGCTCGCCCTTGGCGATGGTCCAGGCAAAGCAAAAGCCGGAGGCCGGTGTCGCCTTGAAGCCGCCGTAGCACCAGCCGCAATTGAGATACATGCCGGGCAGCGGGCCAGTGGTAATGATCGGCGAGCCGTCCATCGTCATGTCGCAGAGGCCGCCCCAGGAGCGCAGCATGCGCACGCGCGCCAGGCCGGGGAACAGCGCCAGCATCTCGCTCATCACCTCGTCGACGATCGGCAGGCTGCCGCGCTGGGCATAGCTGTTGTAGCCGTCGAGGTCGCCGCCATAGACCAAGCCGCCCTTGTCGGACTGCGAGATGTAAAAGTGACCCATGCCGAAGGTCAGGATCGTGTCGATGATCGGCTTCAGCGATTCCGACACGAAGGCCTGCAGCACATGGCTCTCGATCGGCATCTTGTCGATGCCGGCCAGTTGCATGACGCGGCCGGTGCTGCCGGCAACGGCGAGCGCCACCTTCCTGGCGCGGATCTCGCCGCGCGTCGTCGAAACGCCGGTGATGCGGTCGCCGTCGCGCAGAAAACCGGTGACCTCGCAATTCTCGATGATGTCGACGCCGCGCCGGTCGGCGCCGCGCGCATAGCCCCAGGCCACCGCATCGTGGCGGGCGCTGCCGGCGCGCCGCTGCATCAGGCCGCCGATGACAGGGAACCGCGCCGAGCCGGAGACGTCGAGCGCCGGCACGAGCCGCTTGATCTGGTCGACGGTCATCAGCTCGGCATCGACGCCGAGATGGCGCATGGCGTTGCCGCGCCTGGCATAGTCGTCGAACTGGGCGGGCGTATGCGCCAGGTTCAGACAGCCGCGCTGCGAGAACATGACATTGTAGTTGAGGTCGTGCGAGAGGTTCTCCCAAAGCTTCATCGAATGCTCGTAGAAGCGGGTGTTGGAAGGCAAAAGGTAGTTCGAGCGCACTGCGGTGGTGTTGCGGCCGACATTGCCTGAGCCCAGCCAGCCCTTCTCCAGCACCGCGACGTTGGTGATGCCGTGCTCCTTGGCGAGGTAGTAGGCGGTCGACAGGCCGTGCCCACCGCCGCCGATGACGATCACGTCATAGGATGCCTTTGGGTCCGGCTTGCGCCAGGCCGGCTTCCAGTCCTTGTTTCCGCTGAGCGCGTTCTTGAGGAGCGAAAAGGCCGAATATTCCGCCATGTTTCATGTCGTCCGGTTGGTGCGATGCGGCAGACTATAGAGCAGGCAGCGGGCGCAAAGCCAAGATTGCGCCATCGCTTTTCGACAGGCCGACTTCCACTTGCCTGACCGGAGACGGCTTGCACTTGCCTGATCGGGGACGGCTTGCCGCGGGGTATGGCGGTCTTTATCAAGAACGAAATTACGAAGTCTTTTCGGCAGCGAGTCGCCATCAAGGTCATGTTCTTCCGGTTACTTCGCCTGATCCTGGTTCTGATGCTCGCCGTTTCGGCGCAGCCTTCGTTCGATGCGATGGCGCAGGCCATCGGCCAGGGTTCCGCGCAACTGATCGTCGACCAGCAGAAGGTCGTCCAGGACCTGGCGGCCAAGACCGATGGTCTCGAAAAGAAGGTCGCCGACGACGCCGAGGATGACGCAGCGCTTGTCGACGTCCGCCTGCAACTCGAGGATCTGTCGCGGGCGGCATTGAACAGCGCACTGGCCTTCCGCTCGCGCCTTGCCGACATCAACAACCGGATCGAGGTGCTTGGCCCGCCGCCGGCGCAGGGGCAGCCGCAGGAGCCGGCGATCGTTACCAACGAGCGCGGAGCGCTTGCCGCCGAAAAAGCCGAGATCAACGCCGTCATCGCCAGCGCGCAAAACCTGTCGATCCGCATCAACGGGCTGATCGACAAGATCGGCGTCATGCGCAGCGACCTTTTCCGCAATTTCCTCGCCAAGCGCTATGAACTGACGGACGCGCTCAGTCCCCAGGCCTTTTCCGATGCGCACGATCAATTCACCGGCCTTTACAAAGCCGTCTCGTCCTGGCTGATTTTCGCCTTCAAATTCAAACTCCAGGCCGTGCTCGCAGCGGCCCTGATGGCGCTGGGACTGGCGGCGGTGCTGCTGGTCGGCGGCCGGCGCCTGTTCGGGCGCATCTTCGAACCCGACCCGTCCATCGAGGCGCCGTCCTATCTCAGCCGGCTTTCCGTGGCGTTCTGGTC
>NZ_RZOT01000330.1:0-6834 GCF_003999085.1 Mesorhizobium sp. M4A.F.Ca.ET.090.04.2.1 | reverse complement strand
GCCCCATCGCGAACAGCTTGCGCGGCCTGTCCTTCGGCATCTCGCGGACGTGGAACGGCGAGCGCCCGCCGGGCCTCACCGCTTGCCAGGCGAGCCACAGAAGATAGAGCGCGCCGGAAATGCGCAGCACGTCATAGGCGAAGGGCACGGCAAGCAGCAGCGCGGTGATGCCGAAGGCCGCCGAGACCATGTAGAACAGGAAACCGCAGGCGACGCCGCCAAGCGAGATCAGCCCGGCCTTCGGCCCTTGCGACAGCGAACGCGAGATCAGGTAGATCATGTTCGGCCCCGGCGTCAGCACCATGCCGAGGCAGACCAGCGCGAAGGTCAGATGGTTGGCGACGTCGGGCATTGCTTGACTCCAGCGCATGCGGCAGGGACGGTCCGATGCCGGCGAGCACCGACTTGTGCCTTGCGCCGCGAACGCGCACAAGGGCTTGCCGGCGCCGGCCGTTGCGCCAGGGTGGCATGCCGCAGGTTGGTGGGTAGTCTCGGCCTGCCTCCGCGGTCACGTCCAAATGGACGTGCGCTGCACAGTCTCAAACGAAGGCACTCATCTCCAAGGCTTTTGTAGCCTTCTACTTACCGACGACGAGGCCGCCGGACGAGGCGAGCTTATAGGATCGGCATGGCGAAGGACGATCTTCAACGCACCGGCATCCTTTAATGTGCCTTACCCCACCACGCGCAAATTCGACAATTCGTTCGCAATTTCCTTGAAATTGTCCGACAGCGTAGCGCCGGTCGCGTTCCAGAACAGCTTGGCCGGCTTGCTGGGGTCGATCGGATCCTTGCGGAAGCGAGAGTCGGAAGAGCAGGCCTTCAGCGCGTCCATCGCCTTCTTGTCGCCGGAATCCGTCAAGGACATGTCGAGCGCGACGGTCATCACCATGATGTTGGCCGCCTTGGCGTTGTCGCACAGGCTCGCCATCTGCTCGTTGAGCGCGGCGGTGTAGTTGCTGGACGTATAGTTGAACTGGCCGATGGCGCTCGACGTGCCGGTGAACAGCCGGGTCAAGGCCGTGCCGTGATAGGCGAGGCCGGTGTATCCATAGGCGGCATAGGTCGACTTGTTGCCGGCCGGGTCGCTGCTGACCGTCGAATAGGTATTCTCGCCGTCGGTGAGCACGATGACGACCTTGTCATTGCCGCGCTCGCTCTCTGGCCGCCCTTCGGTGAAGGGCTCGGTGCTCGATACGGTGCGCCAGCCCCAGGCCATGCCTTCCGGCACATTGGTGTTGCCGTTCGGCTGCATCAGGTCGATCGCCGCCTTGATCGCCGTCAGCCCTGCCGCCTGGGTGACATCGGTCAGCGGTGTGATCGGCGTCGTGGTGCAGCTGTAGTTGGGACCGGCACCGGTCGACAGCACGGGCGCATTGATCGGCCGCGGCTGGAAATACTTGGCCATGTTGGATTGCCGTGTCTTGCCGGTGGTGCTCGACGGATCGTCGTTCCACCAGCTGTTGGCCGCGCCATAGGTGACCGGTTTCGCCTCGTCGGGATCCTGCGTCAGATACCAGTGGTTGCCCGGCTCGTCCGGCGCGAACATGGGGACGAACATGGTTGCCGGGTCGCCGACGCCGGTGCCGGTGTTGTTGGGGCCGCCGGAGGCCGGCGCGTCATTGACATTGTAAGGGTAGGGACGGTCCTCGACGCAGCCCTGCCAGCTGGCGAACGGGCCGTAGGTGTCGTTGTAGTCGTATTCGTCGTGGCTGCGTTTGCAGGTATGGTTCGAACGATATTCGTCGCAGACCACGCGCTTGGAGCCGACGATGCGCTCATGGCTGGTGACCACCTTCATGTCGCGGTAGAGCGAGAAGCGGGTCAGCATCTGGCCTTCCTGCTCGCCCCAGTCGGAGCCCTTCTTGTACCAGATGCCGTTGAACTTCTGCGCGTATTTGTTGGTGGCGTTCAGCGTCGTCCAGTCGAAATTCTCGTGGTGTACCGGCGACAGCCCATAGGTGTCCATCCAGGAAGCGTTGTCGTTCTGCGTCCCGACATTCACCGAGGCGGCGAAGGGCACGATGCTGAACTGGACCGGCTTGTCGATCTGCTTGATTGCGGCCGCCTGCTGCGCCAGCGTGTCGACGAGCTGCTTGGCGGCCTGCTTGAGCAGGTCGATGCGCTTTTGCCCCGCGCCGGTGCCGAGGTTGCTCATCGAGCCGGAATTGTCGAGCACCATGGCGACTTCCAGCGTGTTTTTCAACCGCACTTCCGAGCATACCGAGTAGTCGACGTCGGAAGACTGTTTATCGATCAGCATCGCCGCCGCCGGCAGGAAATAGGGCTTGTAGACCAGCGCCGCGCAGAGCTTCACCAGGCCGCCGCCGGTGGTGCTGCTGGGCAGCGTGACGCTGAGCGTGGTGTTGGCCGGATCGATACTGTCGCCGAGGTTGGCCTTGAAGAACTCCAGCGCATAGGCCCTCAGCTGGTCATCGGTGGCGCCTTCGGCAAGGCGGCGGGCGGTGGCGAAATTGGCGGCGTCGAGCGCGTTCACCACCTTCTGTTTCTCGCTGATCATGCTCGAATAGTCGACGCTCAGCGCCACGGCTCCCATCAGCGGCACCATGGCGAGCACGGTCATGAGGGCATAGTTGCCGCGCCGGTCGCGGCAGAAGTCACGCCAGAAGTCACGCATATCGCGTAAGCGGCCCTGGGCGGGGGGGCTGCAAGGCGCTTTCATCGGTCAGCTGACGATGCGCAGGTTCGACAGTTCGTCGGCGATTTCCTTGAAGCTTTTCGACAGCGTGGCGCCGGTCGCGTTCCAGTACAATTTCGCCGCTGTCTTGCCGGTCGGGTCGGCCGGGTCTTTTCGGAACCTCGAGTCCGAGGAACAGGTCTTCAGCGCAGCCATTGCGGCCTTTTCCGCGGATTTGGTTTCCACGAGGTCAAGCGAAACCGTCATCACGATGACGTTCGAATTCTTTGCATTGGCGCAAAGCGTCTGCATCTGCTCGTCGAGCGCCGTCGTGTAGTTGGCGGCGGTGTAGGTCGTCTTGCCAACGGAAGCGCTGGTGTTCATGAACAGTCGGGTCAACGTGCCGGAGCCCGGATAGGTCAGGCCCGTGTAGCCATACGCGGCGTAAGTCGACATGTTCTTGGCGTAGGTGGCGTCGGCGATCGGGCTGTAGGTGTTGGCGCCGTCGGTCAGCACGATGACGACCTTGTCGTTGCCTCTTTCGGTGTTGGCCCGGCCGTCCGTGAAAGGCTCATTGCTCGACAATGCCCGCCAGCCCCAGGCAAGCCCTTCCGGCACGTTGGTATTGCCTGTTGGTGTCATCGCGCTGATGGCGCTTGTGATGGTGTTCTTGCCCGTGGTCGTGGTTATGTCCTGCAACGGCGTGATGGCGGCAGTCGTGCACCCGGAGTTGGGGCCGCCGTCAGCCGGCTCCGCCGCCGCGTTGTAGGGCTTTGTGACGAAATACTTGCGCATATCCGACTGGCGTTTTGCGACGGCCAGGCTGTCGGCCGAATCCACCCACCAATTGTTGGTGTAACCCCATGACGTCGTGCTGGCGTGGGTGGAGTCGGTCCAGAAATTGCCGGCCTCGTCCGGAGCGAACATCGGGACGAACAGGCTGGCGGGTGTGGACGTTGCCGGCGTCGTATCGTCCACATTGTAAGGATACGGCCTTGCTTCCACGCAGCCTTTCCAGGCTTGGTATTGGGCGGTCGTGTCGACATAAGTCTGACACGTGCCGTGGTTTTTCTTGGTGCAGGTTCGCGTCGTGGCCATCATATCCTGGTAGAGGGTGAAGCGGGTCATTGCCTTGCCCGCGTCGGCGCCCCAGCCGGTGCCCCTCTGGTAGTAGGCGTCGCCAACCTTCTCGATGTATTTGTTCGGATCGACGCCGGAGACGGTCTTGTTCATCTGCGTCCAGTCGAAATTCTCATGATGCACCGGCGAGATGCCGCCGAGATCCATCCAGGTCTTGTCCTTGTTGGCTGAGCCGACATTGACCGAGGCCGAAAACGGTACCAGGGCGAATTGCACCGGCTTGGTGACCTGCTTCATTTGGCCTGCCTGCAGGGCCAACGTGTTGACGAGTTCTGTCGCGGCGGTCTTGAGCAACTCTATTCGCTGCTGGCCGGTACCGGATCCATTCGTGCTCATCGAGCCGGAATTGTCGAGCACCAGGGCGACTTCCAGGGTGTTCTTCAGTCGGACTTCCGAGCACGCGGCCAAGCTTCGGTCGCTGGCCGTCCTGCCGATCAGCATTGCGGCAGCCGGCAGGAAAAACGGATGGTAGCGCAGGTTCGCGCAAAGCTTCAGCGTGCCGCCACCGCTATTGTTGTTGGGCAAGGTGACGCTCAGCGTGGTGTCGGCCGGGCTGACATGCGACAGATTGGCTTCGAAGAAGTTCTTCGCATAAGCCTTGGCATCGGCATCGCTTACATTGGCGACGATCTGCTGCGCCGTGGCGACGCCGGCGGCATCGAGCGCGTTCAACGTTTCCTGTTTTTGGCGAACCAGCTCCGTATAGTCGACCGCCAATGCCACGCCGCCCATCACAGGCACCATCGTGATGACGGCAATCAAGGCATAGTTGCCCCGCCTGTTGTGCACGAAGCTGCGGATCATCGCTCCGAACTTGCGGATCATAGCCTTTAGTCCCCCACTAATATACGACCAAGGTCGTAGTTGATCTGCAACCATGGTCACAGATCATTAAATTTCAGGTTGCGCGAATGCATCCAACCTCAACCTGCGTTTTCAAGGCCCGTTAACCATCGGGCTCGCGGCGAGGGTGCCGAGGGGCCTGGGAATTCAGTCACGAACGCGTGTCCTGCCCACGGTATCAGTCCTGCGGTAGCGGGTGCTGTCTGCCGAAAGCTGGTGACAGGATGAGGCGCTTCGGTTAATGCGGGACCGGCCGCGGCGGACCGTCGGCGGCGGCTTTCGCAACGATCGGCAGGGTAGACAGCATGGCGGATCTGCCAGACATCATCGGCTCGCTCGCGGATTTGTCGGGTGCCTATTCGGCCATCCTGTGCGATGTCTGGGGCGTGGTGCACAATGGCGAATGGCATTTTCCCCAGGCCGCGCTGGCACTGGCCGCGGCGCGCGCGGCGGACGTCCCGATCGTGCTGATCACCAACTCGCCGCGCCGCAGCGCCGATGTCGTTGCGCAGATGAACGCGATAGGCGTTCCCACCGACGCCTATGACCGCATCGTCACCTCCGGCGACGTCACCCGCGATCTGATCGCCGAGGGCCCGAGAAAGATCTTCCACATCGGCCCCGACCGCGATTTCACCCTCTATGACAGCCTCGGCGTCGATCTGGTCGAGGAGTTCGAGGCCTCCGGCGTGGTCTGCACCGGCCTGTTCGACGACGAGGTGGAAAAGCCTTCCGACTATGCCGACTTGCTGCAGCGGCTGCGCGCCCGCGACCTGCCGTTCATCTGCGCCAACCCCGACATCGTGGTGGAGCGCGGCGAACGCTTGATCTGGTGCGCCGGTGCGCTTGCCCGCGACTACGCCCAGCTTGGCGGGCGAACCCTGATCGCCGGCAAACCCTACGCGCCGATCTACGACGTCGCGATGAAGGAGGTTGCCGGCCTGCTCGGGCGTCCCGTCGAACGCTCGCGGGTGCTGGCCATCGGCGACGGCTTGATGACCGACATCAAGGGCGCGGCCGACAATGGATTCGACGTGCTCTATGTCTCGGGAGGCATCCATGCCCGCGACTATGGCGATCCGCTGCAGCCCGATCCCGACAGGCTCGCCGCCTTTCTCGATAAGCACGGCTACCGCCCGGTCGCGGTCATTCCAAGGCTGCAATAGGGGCGTTCCATGACGGAAACCTCACAAAGCTTCGCGCGCATCTCGGCGACATCGCCGCTGCCGACCCATTTGCGCGGCGGCGTGGTGGCGATCGGCAATTTCGACGGCGTCCATCGCGGCCACCAGGCGGTGCTGGAGCGCGCGCTGGCCGAAGCGCGGCGCCGCGGCGCGCCGGCCATGGTGCTGAGCTTCGAGCCGCATCCGCGAAAGGTCTTCCGGCCCGAGGTTCCGCTCTTCGTGCTGACGCCACCGCCGATGAAGGCCCGGCTCCTGTCGCTTCTCGGGTTCGCCGCGCTGGTCGAGCAGCCCTTCACGCGCGATTTCGCCGCGCTCTCGGCAGAAGACTTCGTGACCGGGGTTCTGGAAAGGAATCTCGGCGTCACGCACGCCGTCACCGGCTTCGATTTCCATTTCGGCAAGGACCGCCAGGGCGGCCCCGCCTTCCTGATGGCGGCGGGCGAGCGCCACGGCTTTGGCGTGACGCTGGTCGACGCCTTTCGCGACGAGGGCGCCGAGGTGATCTCGTCGAGCCGCATCCGCGCGCTTCTCGGCGAAGGCGCGGTGGCCGAGGCCGCCGGCCTGCTCGGCTACCGCTTCACCGTCGAGGCCGAGGTGATCGGCGGCCAGAAGCTCGGCCGTACGCTTGGCTTTCCGACTGCCAACATGAGGCTTTCGCCGGAAGCTTCTCTCAAGGAAGGGATTTATGCCGTCCGCTTCCGCCGCGCCGACGGCACGCTGCATGACGGCGTCGCCAGCTTCGGCCGTCGTCCGACCGTCGACGACAATGGCGCGCCGCTGCTCGAAACCTTCGTCTTCGACTTCTCCGGCGACCTCTATGGCGAGGCCTGCGAGGTGTCGATCTTCGGCTTCCTGCGGCCGGAGCTGAAGTTCGACGGGCTGGATGCGCTGGTCGCGCAGATGAAGCGCGACGAGGCCGAGGCGAGGGCGCTGCTGGCAGGCGTGCGCCCGCTTTCGGAGCTGGACGCAGCCGTGGCGTTCTGAACTATCTCTTCAGCGCCATTCCGGTGGCCCAGCGCAGTGTGGAAG
>NZ_RZOT01000032.1:0-19309 GCF_003999085.1 Mesorhizobium sp. M4A.F.Ca.ET.090.04.2.1 | reverse complement strand
CGCCTCGGCCGGCTTGCCGTCGGCTTGCGGCTGTTCGGCCAGCCTGGCGGCCGGCGGCACGGCGCCCGACAGCACAAGGCTGCGCAGTGCGCCAAGCTCGCGCTCGATCAGGCCGATGCGGCTCTGCTGGCGCGAGATGATGACGAAAAGGGCGATGATGGCGGCAAGGCCGATCAGGCTTTCAAACATGGCGGTTCCCCCAAACCAGGCCGGTTGTCACTGACAATTGCGGCGGCCAGACGGCCGGTTCCTCCAGGCAAACGCGCCGCCGGATCGGCGACAGCAAAGATCGAGCATGTTTCAGGACCAAATGCCAGCAGGTTGCTGCCTTTATCCAATGCCGCGGTGTCAAGGCGGCCAGGAATAAGCCTGCAAAGCGAGCTTGCGTGGCACGTGCCGCAAGTACTCATGCTAGTGTCGGCCAGACTTGATGAGGATGACCAATGCCGCAACGAAGCGCGGGCCTGCTGATCTACAGGCGCACCGGCGGGGTTTTCGAATTTCTGCTTGTCCATCCCGGCGGACCGTTCTGGGCAAGAAAGGATGAAGGGGCGTGGTCGATCCCGAAGGGGCTGGTCGACGAGAGCGAGGATGAACTCGCAGCCGCGCGACGTGAGGCCGTGGAGGAACTCGGCATCGCGATCGATGGACATTTCGAGCCGGTCGGCAGCTATCGGCAGCCGGGCGGCAAGATCGTGACGGCATGGAGCGTGGAATCGGACGTCGATGCGGACGCCGTCAGAAGCAACAAGTTCACCATGGAGTGGCCGCCGAAGTCGGGCTCCCTGAAAGAATTCCCCGAAGTGGACAAGGCCGGGTGGTTTTCGTTGCCGGAGGCCGGGCTCAAGATCCTGAAAGGCCAGCGCGCCATGCTCGACGATTTCATGCAGCGGCAAAACGCCGGCTAGGCGCAAGCGCTACTCTCCGGCGATCGCCTTGCCGGCCGCATGATGCCGTCTGAGCGCGGTGAGGAAACCGGCGCGGGCGTCGGGCGGATCGAGGCCGCGCGGCTCGTAGACATGGCGGGGGAAGAAGAAGCCGGTCAGCCGGAAGGCGTCCTCCAGCGCCGCCTGGTCGGCGCGGGGGCCCGAGCGCTGCAGGAAGGCCGGCAGCGCCAGCATCTTGTCGTGCCAGGGGGCACCCGCCGCGCGGGAGACGGCGCGGCCGGATTTCGGCGAGACATAGGCGAGGTCCTGCCTGGAGCCGGTCGCCGCGCACTGGCTGAGGTCGAGGCCGAAGCCGAGCTCGTCGAGGATCAGCAGCTCGAAGCGCGCCACCAGCTCGCCCGCCGCGTCGGCATCGTCGAGATGGGCGATCATGACGGCAAGCGTCTCGTAAAGCGCGCCGTGGGCGTCGCGCTCGGGCAGCAGGCGCAGATGCGCCGCCATGGTCTGCAGGCCGTAGACGGCGATGGCGCTGTCCATCAGGCGAGCGGCGTTCATCTCGATCGCCTCGGCCTGGAAGGTGCCGAGATGCTCGTCGAGGCGGGCCCGCCACAGGAGATCGACGCGATTGCCCGGCTGCAGCACCGGCTGCTGCTTGCGCGAGCGGCCGCCGCGCACGAGGCCGAGATGGCGGCCATGGGCGCGCGTCATTACCTCGAGGATGGCGCTGGTTTCGCCATGCCTACGGGTGCCGAGAATGATTCCCTCGTCGCGCCATTCCATGCGGGGGAGCATTTCACCGATCGGCCGACGAAATCAAGGTTGGGCCGGGCGTGGCGCCGGGACTGTTGCCAATCGTAAATATCGGAAATTTCTCAGAAACCGATCGGGATTTTCCCCCGCGCCGGCGCCAAATGCGGGCATGTCGATCGGCGCGGCCGGTCCCAATCCTGTGGTCGACCCATCGGGCAAGCCGACCTCTCATTGCCAATCCGCCCGATGAGAGGACCTGCCGTGACTTCCTTCCCGAGCCTGGTGCGGGGGCATCAGCTGACCGCCTTCTTTTCGCTGGCGCTCGGCCTGACCTGGCTGACGTTCATCCCCTTCTGGCTCTCCGGCGGCGAGAGCATTCCCTGGTTCACCTTCGGCCCGATGGTCGCCGGGTTCATCGTCGCCGCGCTTGCCGGCGGCTGGGCTTCGGTCAAGCCCGTCCTCGCCTCCATGGTGAAGTGGCGGGTTCGCACCTTCTGGTATCTGGTCGCGTTCGGACTGCCGTTTGGCGCGCAGCTCGTCTCGATCCTGATCAATCAGCTGTTCGGCGCCGCAGCCCCTGCCTGGGGCAATATTCCGGCCTTCTCCGAGATGCTGCCGATCATCGGCCTCTATGCGATCTTCAGCGGCCCGCTCGGCGAGGAGCCCGGCTGGCGCGGCGTTGCCACGCCACGTCTGCTCGCCGGCCATTCCGCTCTTGCCGGCAGCCTGATCCTCGGCGTGATCTGGGCCATCTGGCACTTCCCGCTCGGCCTGGTCGGCGACCTCAGCCTCTACGGCACGATCAACGTCGTGCTGGCCGGGATCGTCTTCACCTGGCTTTACCAGAACACCGGCAGCGTGCTTCTCGCCTTCCTGATGCATGTCACGCACCAGAACAGCGTGCGCTTCCTCGGCAAGGTGTTCGTTGATGGCGACTATGTGCAGCAGCAGTGGATCGGCGTGGCGATCTGGGCGGTCATCGCGGTGGCGATCGTCGCCTATTACGGCACCGAAAGCTTCGTGCGCCGACCCCAGGCACAGCTTTCCGTCGCCGCTGCCTGAGGCAGATAAGCAAACAAGCGCGGCGCCCCTCCCCGGGGTGCCGCGTTTTGCTTCAGTGCGGAAACTCCAGTCCCATCTCTCGGTAGCGCTCGGGGTCGTCGCCCCAGTTCTCGCGCACCTTGACGAACAGGAAGAGGTGCACCTTCTGCTCGAGTATGGCTGCGATCTCCATGCGCGCCGCCTGGCCGATGGCGCGGATGGTCTCGCCCTTGTGGCCGAGCACGATCTTCTTCTGGCTGTCGCGCTCGACATAGATGACCTGCTCGATGCGCACCGAGCCGTCCTTCTTCTCCTCCCATTTCTCGGTCTCGATGTGGGAGGAATAGGGCAGTTCCTGGTGCAGTCGCAGGTAAAGCTTCTCGCGGGTGATCTCGGCCGCGAGCTGGCGCATCGGCAGGTCGGAGATCTGGTCTTCCGGATAGTACCAGGGGCCAGCCGGCAAGGTTTCCGCGAGATAGTCCAGCAAGTCCTTGCAGCCGGAGCCGGTCAACGCGGAAACCATGAAAGTTCGCTTGAACGGCACGCGCTCATTCGCCGTCGCCGCAAGTGCCAAAAGCGTCTCCGGCTTGACACGGTCGACCTTGTTGAGGACCAAAAGCATCGGCTGCCGCACGTCCTTCAGCCGGTCGAGGATGGCGTCCGCGTCGCCCCTGATGCCGCGCTCGGCGTCGATCAAAAGCACGACGATATCGGCGTCCTTGGCACCGCCCCAGGCGGTCGTCACCATCGCCGTGTCAAGCCGTCGCTTCGGCTTGAAGATGCCGGGCGTGTCGACGAAGACGATTTGGGCGTTCGCATGCGTGGCGATGCCGCGCACGATGGCGCGGGTGGTCTGCACCTTATGGGTGACGATCGACACCTTGGCGCCGACCAGTTGGTTGACCAGCGTCGACTTGCCGGCATTGGGGGCGCCGATCAGTGCAACGAAGCCGGAGTGCGTCGCGGGGGCCTCGCCCGCCGGGGCCGCGTGTTCGCTCATGCCGCGCTTCCTTCATTCAGCCAGACACCCTCGCGCAGCAGCAGCGCCGCAGCCGCCGCCTGCTCGGCCTCGCGCTTGGAGCGGCCGCTGCCGATGGCCGGAGCGAACTGGCCGACCTTGACGCTGACGGTGAACAGCGGATCGTGGTCCGGCCCCTCGCGGCCGTCGATGCGATAGGCCGGCGCGGCGCCCGCTGCTGCCTGGTGCGCCCATTCCTGCAACTCGGTCTTGGCGTCGCGACGGGCAGCGCCGATGGCCTGCGAGCGCGGCTGCCAGTAGCGGTGGATGAAGGCGCGGGCCGCATCCAGGCCGCCGTCGAGATAGAGCACGGCGATCAGCGATTCCAGCGCGTCGGCGCGCAGGTTGACGCGCTTGCGTCCATCGAGACCGCGCACGTCCGAGCCGGCGCGGATCAGGTCCGGCAGGCCGATCTCCTCGGCGATCTCGGACAGCGCCTCTGCATTGACCAGGGCGTTCAGCCGCAGCGACAGCTCGCCCTCGGCCGCATTCGGGAATGCCGCGAGCAGCATGTCGGCCACGACGAGGCCAAGCACGCGGTCGCCGAGGAATTCGAAGCGCTCATAGTCGACGCCGGCATGGCTCGAACGGGCGCTGGCATGGGTCAGCGCCCGCTGCAGCCGCTGGCGGTCGGCAAAGGCATGGCCGGTGCGCTGCATGAGCGCTTCGGCGAGCGCGTCGGCAGTGAGCCGCTTGGTTGACGCCATCACCTAGCTGACGAAATGGAACATGCGCGCGGCGCGCATCAGCGACGGCCATTTCCAGATCTCTAGCGGGCTGGCGCCGCCGGCGATCGAGAAGAAGACGATGTTGGCTCGGCCAACAAGGTTCTCGGCCGGCACGAAGCCGACGGTGAAGCGGCTGTCGGAGGAATTGTCGCGGTTGTCGCCCATCATGAAATAGTGGCCGGGCGGCACGTCGAACTCGCGCGTGTTGTCGCCGATCGAATTCGGATTGATGTCGAGCGTGTCATAGCTGACCCCGTTGGGCAGGGTCTCGCGATAGACATCGATCGGCTGAGGCTCTTCGGTGATGTCCGGATTGTCGATCTGGCCAGTCTTCACGCGCGGCACGCCGACACCGTTGATGAAGACCTGGCCGTCCTTGACCTGGATCTTGTCGCCGGGCAGGCCGACGACGCGCTTGATGTAGTCGATGGACGGGTCCGGCGGGAACTTGAACACCACCACGTCGCCGCGCTTCGGCTCGGAACTCCAGACGCGGCCGGAAAAGATGTCGGGACCGAAAGGCAGCGAATAGCGCGAATAGCCATAGGACCATTTGGTGACGAAGAGATAGTCGCCTTCGAGCAAGGTCGGGCGCATGGATCCGGATGGGATCGAGAAGGGCTGGAACAGGAAGGTGCGGATGACCAGCGCGAGCAGCAGCGCCTGAATGATGACGCTGACGGTTTCGCCAAGCCCGCCGGATTTCTTCTCGGATTTTTCAGCCACGCTCATGTCGTCCTCGATTGTGCGTTGGTTGGTATAGAGTCTCGGCGCGCGCTGGGCAACGTCAGCCGGAGGTCAGAAGCAATCAATGTGGCGCTTCTTCGGCGGGCAACGCCTCGATGATCACAAAGGCTTGAGCGAGCGGGAAATCGTCGGTGATGGTGAGATGGATCGCCGCCCTATGTCCCTTCGGCAGAATCTTGTCCAACTGCGCCGCCGCCCCGCCGGTCAAGGCCATGGTCGGCTTGCCGCCGGGCAGGTTGACGACGCCCATGTCGCGCCAGAAGACGCCATGCGCCATGCCGGTGCCCAGCGCCTTGGCGCAGGCCTCCTTGGCGGCGAAGCGCTTGGCATAGGAGGCCGCGCGGGCGGCCCGGTTCTCCGACCGGGCTTGCTCGACCTCGGTGTAGATACGCTGGATGAAGCGCTGGCCGTGCCGCTCCAACGACTTCTCGATGCGTCTGATGTCGATCAGGTCGCTGCCGATGCCGATGATCATTCCGCGGGGACTTCCCGTCCGCCATGTCCATGTTGCGTGGCCTTGCGCGCCCTCTCGGCCATGCGCTTCTTGCGTCGCTCGCGAAAGACGGTCATGCCCCATCGGGTGATGCCGTAGAAGAACAGGCCGAAGACGAGGCCGAGCGGTACCGCGCCGATCAGCATCGGCTCCAGCACCGGATGCCACAATTTCGCGAACGAAAGCGTGTGCATCATTTCCCCAAGGTGCTCAGGCGGCCCATGCTTGGGCAGTCGCTCATGCAGGATGAGCTTGCCGGTTTCCCAGGATGCGCCCCAGAGCAGCGGAAAGGTCAAAGGATTGCCGAAGAACACCGCGCCGAGCGCCGCCGCCACCAGATTGCCGGCAATCACCCAGCACAACACCGCTGCGATGACGAAGTGGAAGCCGAGCGGGAAAAACGAGGCGAAAACGCCGGCCGCGACGCCGGCGGCGACGGCATGCGGAGTGGCCTTCAGCCTCAGGATGCGCTTCGAGAAATACTGCACCGAGCGTGAGAACGAGCGGCGCGGCCAAAGATAGGTACGCACCCGCTCGAAAAGGCCGTCAGGCTTGCGGCGTCGAAAAAGCACTCTGTTCCGGTTCCTAGTACCCAACACCAGCTGTTCCGGCGACCTGAGCCGGCAGGCGATAGCCATATCTTGCGCTTCGAGGCCGCCCGAAGGCAACAGCGACTTTGATATAGCGACACGCCGGCCGAAGGACAACGTCCGGGCCAGCGTCTCGCCGCCCGAGCATATTAGAAACACGGCGGATTTGTGGAGACGGCGCCTTTATCCCGCCAACTCAAGCCCTTCAGCGCGGCGCCGCGGTCAGCGGGCGTCGCTGCCGAGGAGATTCAGGCAACGCGCTCAAGCGCTTGTTTTCACGCATGGCGGCATCAGATGTTGCGGCTGCCGGGCTTGACGGCCGGGATGGCGGCCAGTTCGGGCGGCAAGCGATCGGCCGGATAGGCCGGAACCTCGTATTCGGCGAGCGCGACCAGTGGCACGCCGACATCGGTCTTGCCGGCCGAACGGTCGATGATGCAGGCGGCCGCCGCCACCTCGGCGCCGAGCTCGCGCAGGCACTCGATGGTCTCGCGGATGGAGAGACCGGTGGTCACGATGTCCTCGACGATGACGACACGCGAGCCCTTGGCGATCTCGAAGCGGCGCAGCCTGAACTCGCCCCCTTCCCGTTCGACCCAGATCGCCGGGGCGCCGAGATGACGCGAGGTTTCGTAAGCCGGGATCAGGCCACCGATCGCCGGGCCGACGACATAGTCGATCCGGCCGGGCACCGCCTTGCGGATCTTCTCGGCCAGCGCCTTGCACAACCGCTCGGTCTTGTCGGCATGCATGAAGACCCTCGCCTTCTGCAGGAAGACCGGACTGCGCAAGCCCGACGTCAGGATGAAATGGCCCTCCAGAACTGCGCCGGCCTCGCGGAAGATGCCCAGCACTTCGTCGGTGTTCATAGTTGCTCCATGCCGATGGTGGGTGGTGAATGGTCAGTAGTGAGTAGTTGGTAGTGAGAGCCCCTTCTATTCACTATTCACTATTCACTATTCACTATTCACTATTCATCCATTCACGCGCCTTGCATCGCTGACGCTCGAATTGTCCTTGAGCTGCGAGAGCAGCCGGTTCAGGTGCTTGAGATCCCAGACCTCAAGATCGATCAGCATTTCGGTGAAGTCGGGCGCGGTGCGCACCATCGACAGTGTATGGATGTTGGCATCGTTCGAGGCAACGACCTGGGCGATGTCGGCAAGCGAGCCCGGCGCATTGATGGCCGTGACCGAAATGCGCGCCGGGAAACGCTCCTTGGTGCGCTCGTCAATGTCCCAGCGCACATCGATCCAGCGCTCGGGCTGGTCGTCAAAGGCCTGCAGCGCCGGCGACTGGATCGGGTAAATGGTGATGCCGGTGCCGGGCTGGATGATGCCGACGATGCGGTCGCCAGGCACGGCACCCTCCGGCGCGAAGCGAACCGGCAAATCGCCGCGCACGCCGCGGATCGGAACCGCGCCATCGCGCGGCTGGTCCTTGTCCTTGCGCGCGGCGCGGCCGGGCATCTGGAACAGCATTCCGGCGGCGTTGCGGATCTTCGACCAGCCCTCCTCCCTCTGCTTGGGGGCGCCGACCGTGACGCGCTCGTCCTTATAGTCGGGGAACACCGCCTTCATGACGTCGGTCGAGGCCAGTTCGCCGCGGCCGACGGAGGCGAGCACGTCGTCAATGTCCTTGCGCGCCAGCCGGTGCAGCACCGGCTTCAGGCTCTCCTTGGTGAAATTCTTGCCGGCGCGCTCAAAGGCGCGCTCCAAAATGCGGGCGCCGAGGCCGGAATATTGCTTGCGGATGGCATTCTTGGTGGCGCGGCGGATGGCGGCGCGCGCCTTGCCGGTGACGACCACCGATTCCCAGGCCGCCGGCGGCACCTGCGCCTTGGAGCGGATGATCTCGACCTCGTCGCCATTCTTCAACTCCGTCATCAGCGGCATGATGCGGCCATTGACCTTGGCGCCAACGCACGTGTCGCCGACATCGGTGTGGACGGCATAGGCGAAGTCGATGGGGGTCGCGCCACGCGGCAGCGCGATCAGCATGCCCTTTGGCGTGAAGCAGAACACCTGGTCCTGGAAGAGCTCCAGCTTGGTGTTCTCGAGGAAGTCCTCCGGGTTGTCGCCTTCCGCCAGTTGCTCGATGGTGCGCCGCAGCCAGGCATAGGCGTTGGTCTCCTTCGAGATGGCATGGCCGGCGCCATTCGTCTTGCCGCCAGTATCCTTGTAGATCGAATGCGCGGCGACGCCGTATTCGGCGATCTTGTTCATCTCGCGGGTGCGGATCTGCAATTCGACGCGCTGGCGCGACGGGCCGACGATGGTGGTGTGGATCGAGCGGTAGTCGTTCTGCTTGGGAGTCGAGATGTAGTCCTTAAAGCGGCCGGGCACCATCGACCATGTCGTGTGGATGGCGCCGAGCGCCCGGTAGCAATCCTCGACGGTGTCGACGACGACGCGGAAGCCGAAGATGTCGGAAAGCTGCTCGAAGGAGAGCGCCTTGGCCTCCATCTTGCGGAACACCGACCACGGCTTCTTCTGACGGCTTTTGACGCTGGCCCTGATCGCATGCTTTTCGAACAGACCGGACAGCGCCTTTTCGATCTCGGTCAGAACGCCCTTATTGCGCTCGAATATCTCGGCGAGCCTCGCGGTGACGGCGCGGTAGGCTTCCGGATTGATGTAGCGGAAGGCGATCTCCTCCAGCTCCTCGCGCATGCCCTGCATGCCCATGCGACCGGCGAGCGGCGCATAGATGTCCATCGTCTCCTCGGCGATGCGCAGGCGCTTGGCTTCGGGAACATGGTCGAGCGTGCGCATGTTGTGCAGGCGGTCGGCGAGCTTGACGAGCAGCACGCGCACGTCCTCGGAGATCGCCAGCAGGAGCTTGCGCAGGTTCTCCGCCTGCTCGGCCTTCTTGGAGACGAGGTCGAGCTTCTTGAGCTTGGTCAGGCCCTCGACCAGCTTGCCCATTTCCGGCCCGAACAATTCGTCGATCTCGGCCCTGGTCGCGGTGGTGTCCTCGATCGTGTCATGCAGCAGGGCAACCGCAATGGTCGCTTCGTCCATATGCATATCGGTGAGGATGGCGGCGACTTCGAGCGGATGCGAGAAATAGGGATCGCCGGAAGCGCGCTTCTGGTGGCCATGCTTCTGCATGGCGTAGACGTAGGCCTTGTTCAACAGCGCCTCGTTGACGTCAGGCTTGTAGCGCTGGACGCGCTCGACAAGCTCATACTGACGCATCATGGGCGGGATCTCTCGGTGCTGAAATGAATCATGCGCCGCACTGGTGTGCGGCGCATGTCATAGATAGCCACGAAACTGCCGATACGGAAGTGCCGGATGCTTGATCCAGGCAATTCCAAGAGCTTAGTAGTCGTCGCTCTTTTCCGGCGGCACCAAGCCTTCGATGCCGGCCAGAAGGTCTTCCTCGGTCATGCGGTCGAAAGCGATGTTGTCCTCGGCATCGTCGGCATCGGCCGTCGCGACGGCAGCACCGGTCTGGTCCGCGATCACCTCCCCGTCAGCTTCCGGCTCGTCGACCTCGACGTGCTTCTGCAGCGAGTGGATCAGGTCTTCCTTGAGATCGTCGGGCGACAGCGTCTCGTCGGCGATCTCGCGCAGCGCGATCACCGGGTTCTTGTCGTTATCGCGCGGCACGGTGATCTGCGCGCCCTGGCTGATCTGACGGGCGCGGTGGCCGGCCAGAAGCACGAGCTCGAAGCGGTTGTCGACCTTGTCGATGCAATCTTCAACGGTTACGCGGGCCATGAATTGCCCCTTTCATGCGATGGATTTGATGGAAAACAGGCGCGGTCCATAACCTGAACGCCGCTAAAATACAAGCTTCTTGGCAAGGTGGTGCGGCTTCAGGGGTTATCCAGGCTCAGTGCGGGAAAAGACCCGCGACGATGGCACCGCCGATCACAATTGCTTGCGAGGCACCGACACTGCTTGGATTGCCGCAAAACTGGCGCTATCTCGGATGATAAGGCCGTATGGTCCATCATGGGGCCGCGGGCATGGTCGCCGATGCATTTAGACGACCGCCCATTTTGAAAAAGGACATTTTTCCATGTTCGACCCTCGTGAGAAAATCGCTCTTTTCATCGACGGCGCAAATCTCTATGCCACCTCGCGGGCGCTCGGCTTCGACATCGACTACCGCAAGCTTCTGTCGAGCTTCCAGAAGCGCGGCTATCTGTTGCGTGCCTACTACTACACGGCGCTGGTTGAGGATCAGGAATATTCCTCAATCCGGCCGCTGATCGACTGGCTCGACTATAACGGCTTCAAGGTGGTGACCAAGCCGGCCAAGGAATTCACCGACTCGACCGGCCGCCGCAAGATCAAGGGCAATATGGACATCGAACTCACCGTCGATGCGCTCGAGCTCGCCGACGTCGTCGACCACTATGTCATCTTCTCCGGCGACGGCGATTTCCGCACGCTGGTGGAGGCGCTGCAGCGGCGCGGCCGCAAGGTTTCGATCGTCTCGACGATGGCCTCGCAGCCGCCGATGATATCGGACGACCTGCGTCGCCAGGCCGACCATTTCATCGACCTGATGAGCCTGAAGAACGAAGTCGGCCGCGATCCGTCCGAGCGGCCGGTGCGGCGGCCCGAACCGGCCGAGGTCGACGAGGACGAGTATTGACGACGGCGGCCCTGGTGGCCGCGACCTCCCCCGAACCCGGCCGCGACTGCCCGCTCTGCCCGCGGCTGCATGATTTCATCGCCGACTGGCGGCAGCGCGAGCCGACCTGGTTCAACGCACCGGTGCCGACCTTCCTGCCGCTGGAGGGCGAGGACGCGGTGCGGCTGCTCATCGTCGGGCTGGCGCCCGGCCTGCGCGGGGCTAACCGCACTGGACGGCCGTTCACCGGCGACTATGCCGGCGACCTGCTCTACGGCACTCTGATCGCGCAAGGCCTGGCGCGCGGCGAATTCAAGGCAAGGCCCGATGACGGGCTGCAGCTGGTGCAGACCGCCATCACCAACGCGGTGCGCTGCGTGCCGCCGGAGAACAAGCCGGTAGGCGGCGAGATCGCCACCTGCCGGAGTTTCCTGGTGCCGACGATCGGGCGCTTTCCCAATTTGCGCGCGGTGCTGGCGCTGGGCTCGATCGCACACCAGTCGACGGTGCGGGCACTGGGCGAGCGCGTTGCCGCCTATCCGTTCCGGCACGGCGGACGTCAGGAAGCCGGAAGCATCACGCTGTTCTCCAGCTACCACTGCTCGCGCTACAACACCAACACCGGCGTGCTGACGGAAGCGATGTTCGTCAATGTGTTCAAGGAGATCGCGGCGCTTCTACAGGAATAGAATCGACCGGTGCCGAGGCAAACAGCGCGGCCAGCCTGTCCGCCCCACCCTGCAGCACGTTCAGGTCGACATCGCCCACGATGCCGTCGACGCGGCCCCGGTTGTGGTACTGCCAGTAGATCCAGTCGTCCTCGCCCGGCCGCATGGCCAGCGAGCGCAGCCAGCGCGGGCGAACGGCGATATGCGCCGAGTAGGCCTGAGCCGCCTCGTCGGTGAGATAGACGATCGCCGGCTTGCCGAAGGCCGCCTCGACCGGGCCGAGGAACGCCTGGAGTTCGGTATTCAATTGCTCGGCCGACGGCCGCTGCGGGCAATTGCCGCCGAATTCGATGTCGACCACCGGCGGCAGCAGTGGCTCGCCGCGCGGCACCACCGAGATGAAATCCCTCGCCGGGTCCCCGCCCGGCGGGCAGAAGGTGAAGAAGTGATAGGTGCCGACCGCCAGCCCCGCCTCGCGCGCCTCGCGCAGGTTGGTGGCGAAGGCATCGTCGACATGATCGCCGCCTTCGGTCGCCTTGATGACGGCAAAGGCGACGTCGTCGGCGGCAACGCGTCGCCAGTCGATCCGGCCCTGGTGGTGGGAGACGTCGATGCCCCTGACCGGGAATCGGTCGCGATCAGGAGAGAAAGTGTGGAAATAAAACAGCCCGCCCACTGCGGCGATGCACGCCAGAACAAGGCCGGCCAGGACCCAGAGGACGATCCGCTTCTTCAAGACTATCCCCTGCTGTCGGCTCCACATCTCCGCAAGCTGAAGGCGAACTGTTGGCTTTTTTCAGGCTGCTGCTGAGATTTTTCAACCGCGTTGCTTGAGCAGGCGACCCTTCTCGCGCGACCAGTCGCGCTGCTTCTCGGTCTCGCGCTTGTCGTGCAGCTTCTTGCCGCGGGCGACTGCAAGCAAAAGCTTGGCGCGACCGCGATCGTTGAAATAGATCTTGAGCGGCACCAGCGTCATGCCTTCGCGATCGACGCTCTGCGACAGCTTCGCCATCTCGCGCTTGGAGAGCAGAAGCTTGCGGCGCCGGCGCGGCTCGTGGTTGAAGCGATTTGCCTGAAGATATTCCGGCAGGTAGGAATTGATCAGCCAGATCTCGCCACCCTCGGCCGAGGCGTAGGATTCCTGGATGTTGGCCTGGCCCTGGCGCAGCGACTTGACCTCGGTGCCGGTCAGCACCAGGCCGGCCTCGATCGTGTCGAGGACTTCGTAGGAGAACCGCGCCTTGCGGTTCTCCGCAACGGTCCTGTTGTTGGGATCGGCTTTCTTGACTTGATTCATAATGCGGAGAGGTGGCACCTCATCTAGAGCGATTCACCGTTTCATGGAAACGTCGAACCGCTCTATCTAATCATTTTGACGCAATTCCGGACTTTTTCCTGGAATTGCTCTAGTTTATCAAGCCGGCGTGCTTCATCGCCTGGTCGATCTTCTCGGCCGTCGAAGCCTCGATCGTGACCAGCGGCGAGCGCACGACGTTCTCGACCTTGCCCAGCTTCGAGAGCGCGTATTTGGCGCCGCACAGGCCAGGCTCGGTGAAGATCGCCTTGTGCAGCGGCAGCAGGCGATCCTGCAAGTCGAGCGCCGTGGCGCTGTCGCCGGACAGCGTCGCTTCCTGGAACTCCGAGCAGAGGCGGGGCGCGACGTTCGACGTCACCGAGATGCAGCCGACGCCGCCATGCGCGTTGAAGCCCAGCGCCGAGGCATCCTCGCCGGAAAGCTGGATGAAGTCCTTGCCGCAGGTGGCGCGCTGCTCGGAGACGCGCTCGACTTTGCCGGTGGCATCCTTGACGCCGACGATGTTCTTGAAGTCGTGCGCCAACCGACCCATCGTCTCGGGCGTCATGTCGATGACCGAGCGCGGCGGGATATTGTAGATGATGATCGGCAGCTTGGTCGCGCGGGCGACAGCGGCGAAGTGCTCGTAGAGGCCGCGCTGCGTCGGCTTGTTATAATAGGGCGTGACGACGAGCGCGGCATCGGCACCCGCCTGCTCGGCAAACTGCACCAGGCCCACCGCCTCTTCGGTGTTGTTGGAGCCGGCGCCGGCGACGACCGGAGCGCGGCCCTTGGCGACCTCGATGCAGACCTTGACCACCTGGCGGTGCTCGTCATGCGACAGCGTCGGCGACTCGCCTGTGGTGCCCACCGGAACCAGCCCCTTGGTGCCCTCGGCGAGCTGCCACTCGATGAAGGCGCGAAAGGCTTTCTCGTCGAAACGCCCGCTCTTGTCGAACGGTGTAACGAGCGCGGTCAGCGAGCCTCTCAGCATATCATCCAAACTCCTTGGGACTTCGTTGGTTTATGCATCTCGTTGCCCCAAAACCGGTGTCCACTTTTGGGCGACATGCATTCGTGTTTTATCGGTCGGTCTATCGTGCGCGCCTTCTAGCCGAAAGCGAAGCCGCGCACCATAGTCTCGACATTGTTCAGCGGCAAGCATTGCCGTGGTGCCAGTGTCGGCAATTCGAACGACCTCGATAACCTTTTGTTTACGGGCTCTTCACGACCTGAGTTTAGCTTCAAGCCGTCTTGGGCTGCTGGTAATGTGCTCGAACAGGAAATGACGAACCACATGTCAGGCCGGCGGCCCCGTCTTTTCGCGCTTCTGGGCGCGACGCTTGCGCTGATGCCGGTCGCGGCGATCGGCGGGGGCGTCGACGTGCAGACGACGTCCCGCCCCCCCCTCTGGCCTATCGGGGCCGGCGGGATGCCCCCGCCTCTCTTTCGACAGATGTCGCGCTTTTGAAGGGCGGCCTCGACAAGCTGGCAGCCAACGACATTGCCGGCGCGCGCCAGGTGCGCGAGGTGCTGCCCGCCAATTCGCTCGACCGCCATATATTGGCCTGGGCGATCGCGCTCTATGGTGGCGACCAGGTGCCGAGCGGCGATATCGCCGATGCCGCACAGATGCTGCCGAACTGGCCGGGCACGATCGCGCTGCGCAAGAACAGCGAGCGCGCGCTCTATCGCGAGAACCCCTCGCCGCAGGTCGTGGTGCAGGCGTTCAAGGGCAGCCAGCCGCTGACCCCGGAAGGGGTGATCATCCTTGCCCGCTCCTATGTCGCCATTGGCAACGCCAAGGCGGCGCGCTCAGTGCTGTCGCCGTTCTGGCGAACGGAAAGACTGGAAGCCAAGGACGAGGCGACCATCATCAAGGAGTTCGGCACGCTCATTCCCGCCGCCGACCACCGCTTCCGCATGGAACGCATGTTCTATGCCGATCGGCCTTCCTCGGCGCTGCGCGTGGCAGCGCTCGCAGGCGCCCAGCCGCTGGCCGATGCCTGGACGGCGGCCAGCCGTGGCGACAAGAACGCGGCCAAGCTGCTCAAGTCCGTGCCCGCGGCGCAGCGTCAGGCCGGCTATTTCTTTGCCGAGGCCGAATATCTGCGCAAGCAGCAGAAATTCGCCGACGCCGCCACAGTCGTGATGAAAGCGCCGACCGATCGCGAGGCACTGGTCGATCCCGACGCCTGGTGGGTGGAACGCCGGGTGCTGTCGCGCGAGCTGGTCGACCAGGGCGACATGAAGACGGCCTACAAAATCGTCTCCATGCACGCGGCCGAAAGCCCAGCCAGCGCCGCAGAGGCCGAGTTCCACGCCGGTTGGTATGCGCTGCGCGGCCTCAACGACCCGGCTACCGCGGCTACCCACTTCGCACGCATCGCCGACCTCGCGCAGGGGCCGGTGTCGCTGTCGCGCGCCTATTACTGGCTCGGCCGCGCGGCCGAAGTGGGCGGGCCCGGCGACGCGAAGGCGTATTTCACCCGCGCGGCTGCCTATGGCACCACTTTCTACGGCCAGCTCGCCGGCGAGCGCGTGGGCTTGCGGACTCTCAACATCGCCTATCCGCAGCCAAGTGCCGCCGACCGGCAGAATTTTGCCGGCCGCGAGGCGGTCAGCGCCATCAAGCGGCTGCAGGAGGCGGGCTATGACCGCTATGCCGAGACGCTCTATCGCGACCTTGCCGGGCAGTTGACCAGCCCCGGCGAGCTGGCGCTGCTTGCCGTGCTCGCCGAAAAGCAGGGCAACCATTTCATGGCGCTGAAGGTCGGCAAGATCGCCGCCGCGCGCGGCATCGATGTCGGCGCGCTGTCGCACCCGCTTGGCGTCATCCCCGACACCGCCGACATTTCCGGGTCCGGCAAGGCGCTGGCCTATGCGATCGCGCGCCAGGAAAGCGAGTTCAATGTCGGCGCGATCTCCAGCGCCGGCGCGCGCGGGCTGCTGCAATTGATGCCGGGCACGGCCAGGCAATTGGCGAAGAAGGCCGGGCTGACGTTCTCGCAGACGCGGCTGACCAGCGACGCCGGCTATAATGCGACGCTGGGCGCCGCTTTCCTCGGCGAGCAACTCGACCGCTTCAGCGGCTCCTACGTGCTGACTTTTGCCGGCTACAATGCGGGTCCCAACCGCGCCGCCCAATGGGTGGCCAAATACGGCGACCCGCGCGGCAAGGACACGGATGCCGTCGTCGACTGGATTGAGCGGATTCCCTACACGGAAACAAGAAGCTACGTGCAGCGCGTGATGGAGAATTACGAGGTCTACAAGATGCGTATTTCCGGGAAGTACGACATCGTCGGAGATCTGGTGAATGGGCGGAGTTGAGTCGCTCCCTTCTCCCACAAGAGAAGAGGGGAACAGCCTCGCTGGATTTGACCGCCCCCCGCCCCCGCCTGTAGCACTCGCGGACGATCCGACAATGGCGAGGAATCGCGTCCGCATGCCAAACGAAGGTTTCTCCGACTTCTTCTATGATGCGCCGGATGGGCTCAGGCTTCACGCGCGACTCTATGGCGGGACCGATTCCCCACATTGGCCTGTCGTCTGCCTGCCCGGCCTCACCCGCAACGCGCGCGACTTCCACGAATTGGCACTGCGCCTGTCGAGCCAAACCGAGCGCAGGGTTGTCGCCTTCGACTATCGCGGGCGCGGGCAATCGGCCTATGACCCTGATATCAGCCATTACACTGTCGGCGTCGAGGCCGGCGATGTCCTGGCCGGGCTGGCGGCACTGGACATCGAGGACGCCGGTTTCATCGGCACCTCGCGCGGCGGGCTGATCATCCATGTCCTCGGCGCGATCGCGCCGGCGGTGCTGAAGGCCGTCGTTCTGAATGACATCGGCCCGGTGATCGAGGCGCCCGGCCTCGCCCATATACGCTCCTATCTCGACGGCGCACCGAAGCCGAGGACGTTTACCGAGGCACTCAGTGCCCAGCGCGGCGTGCATGGCGCAGACTTTCCGGCACTGACCGAAGCGGATTGGGAGCGAATGGTGTCGGCGCTCTATCGCGAGACCGACGCCGGGCTGATGTCGGATTTCGACCCAAGGCTGGTCGATACGCTGGCCGGTCTCGACTTCAGCAAGCCGCTGCCCGATCTGTGGCCGCAATTCGAGGCGCTCACGGCGTTGCCGCTGCTTGCCATACGTGGCGCAAACTCCAAGCTGCTGTCAGCAGCAACGCTTGCGGAGATGCAAAAGCGCCATCCCGGCATGGAAGCAATCACGGTCGAGGGCCAGGGTCATGCGCCGTTCCTCGAAACGGGCACCTTGCCTGTCGCCATCGCCGCGGTCCTGGATCGGGCGGAGCGGAAAATCCAAAAGAAGTAATCCAAAGTTCAAAATCGGCCGATGAGCTATTGCAACAGTATAGAAACACTTAGAAAAATCGCTTCCGGAATTACGGCAACCGGTTCTGAACGTCGGCGCCGCCCCTCATCCCCCTTCGGCACCTTCTCCCAGTGAACGGGGAGAAGGAAACGAGCTAGTTGGCCCTGGAACTTTTCCCGGCTGCTTTCACCGCAGCCGCTTCGCGCTTCGGCTTACGCGCCGGCTTTGAGGATGTGGGCGTGGTCAAGGGCGAGGAAAACATGGAATTTTCCGCGCCCTTCGCCGCCCCGTCGTTGCGCGGCGTTTCCAGCACGAAGACGCAGCCGTCAAGGTCGTTGGTGGCGAGATGCGCGTAGCGCATGGTCATCGACAGCGTCTGGTGGCCGAGCCACATCTGCACGCGCCTGATGTCGATGCCGCCCTGGACGAGTCGCGAGGCGCAGGTGTGGCGCAGTATGTGCGGCACCACCTGTTCGTCGGCGGCAAGGCCAACCTCGCCCTTCGCCTCATTCCAGATGGCGCGGAATTGCGCCTGGCTGAACGTGGTGAAGGGGCCCTTGGGACGGCGTCCCTCGGTGACTGGCAGCTTGATGACTTCCTTGACGCGAGCGGTCATCGGAATGGTCCGGCTGCGACCGGACTTGGTGATCCAGAAGGAGACGCGGTGCTCCTGGATGTCGTTCCAGATCAGGCCGAGCGCCTCGCCGAGGCGGCAGCCGGTGTCGACAAGGAAGACGGCGAGCCGGTAAGCGTCCTCGCTGCGGCTCCTGATCGCCGCAAACAGCCTCGCCTCTTCGTCCTTTTCCAAGAAACGAATCCGTCCCGCCCGCTCCTTCTGGCGGCGGAACTCGGGCAGGCTGTGGATATCCCCCATCTTGTGAGCCTTGCGCAGCAGTTTGCTGAGAGCGGCCATCTTACGATTGATGGTCGCGTTGCTGTTGCCGCGCTGGCGCAGGGTTCCGATAAGGTTGTCCAGGGTGCTCTGGTCAAAGGCGCTGAAACGCTCCCCGAGGAGGATCTCATCGATTTCGCCGATGAAAGAGCTGACATTGTATTTATGTCGCCCATCATCCCAGAGTATATCCCGATATGCTGAAAACAGCTCTCCGACCCGATACGACTTTACTTCTCTTATCTTGTTGTAGCTGTATTTTATTTTTGCAGTCTGAGAAGAAAAGATCGCGAAATGGTCAGAGGGCACCCCCTCTTGAATCGCTTCGTTCGTCATTTTTTGGCCACACCCCCACGTGGATAGGCGACACCTATCCGCTCGGAAGCGTCCTTTCAAGAGTTTAAGTCAGACAAAACGATCTCATCCGCCAGGAGGGCGGATCCCACGAAATCGCTTGAGCAGACTTCAATTCAGCTACCGAACCCCCTTTTCCTTCTGTTGCCCAGCCCAGTCACGAAAACAAAACAGCCCGGGCGTTTGGAGCGCCCGGGCTGGATTTCACCTGTGGACAACCAGTCCTTAGAACGAGCGCTGGAAGCGGACCATGCCGCCGATGGCGTCGTCGTCCTGAGCGTTGGTCCAATCGGAGACGGTATCTTCGCCGACGTTGATGTAGTCGACTTCGGCCGTGATCGTCAGGCCGGGGACGATGTCGTAGGCAATGTTTGCGGCAGCGCCGAAGTTCTTGCCTTCGTCATAAGACAGCTGGGTGTTGAACGAGGTCTTCTCGTTGAACTTGTAGGTGGCGCCGCCCCAGATTGCCCAGTTGCCGCTCCACTGCTTGTAGAAGCCGCGACCGCCAGCGTCGATCGCATTGCCAGCGTCATCCAACAGATTGTCGTCGGTGCCGTAGCCGGCCATGACGAACAGCGAGATCGCGTCGGTGGCGTTGACGTCCAGGCGAACCTTGCCGGCGACTTCCTCGTAGTTGGCGTCATAGGCGACGACGCCGGTGATGGCGCCCCAGCCCTGCGTGTACTTCAAGCCGCCGACGACATGCGGAACGTAGCTGTCGATCGTGCCGACGACGCCCGAGCCTTCTTCGAGCGAGAGGACGGCGGAGAAACCGTTGCCGGCGTCGAAGTAGTACTGGATGACGTTGGTGTCGAAGTCACCGTACGGAACCAGCGTATCCTGGATGACGTTGCCGGCGTAGCCGATGAACGTATTGAAGTCCGATTCGTCCTTACCGACGCGTAGGCCACCGAG
>NZ_RZOT01000329.1:0-6841 GCF_003999085.1 Mesorhizobium sp. M4A.F.Ca.ET.090.04.2.1 | reverse complement strand
GCCATAGACCGTCTGCATGGCGAGCAGGCCGGCGGTCCTGGCCGGCAGGCCGGCCTTTTCGGCTGCAGCCGTCAGCGCCTCGATGAAATGGAAGATGTAGGCCGGGCCTGATCCGGACACCGCCGTTACCGCGTCCATCAAGCCTTCGTCGTCGATCTCGGCCACTTCGCCGCTCGCCGCCAACAGGTCGGCGACGAAGCGCTTCGTGTCGTCCGACACCAGCGGGTTGGAGAACACCACCATCATGCCCTTGCCGATGGCGGCCGGCGTGTTCGGCATGCAGCGCACGATCGGCGCACGGTCGCCCAGGATTTCGGTGAAGGTGGCGACGGGCGTGCCGGCGGCGACGCTGAGGAAGGTGGTGCGGCCGTCGCCGAAACGCTTGTAGGCGGCGGTCACGTCGCGGATCACTTGCGGCTTGACCGCGATGACGACGAGGGAAGGCACCGCGTCGGCCGGAATTCCGGCGGCATCCGCGGCGGCGCCGCAGCCCAGCGCCTCGGCACGCTTGCGCAACGCGTCATTGGGCTCGACCACGAACACGGCTTGCGGTGCAAGCTTGCCGGATTTCAGCCAGCCCGAGAGCATGGCGAAACCCATATTGCCGCAGCCGGCGAGAACAAGCCTGATTGTCATTTGGATGCCTCCGCGGGAACGGCCTTCCCATAGACGCTTGCGGCGTGGCGGGAAAGCCCCGTCGAAGCCAGCTCAGGAAGAGCGGCGCACCGCCAGCGGCCGCAGCGCCACCTGCCTCAGCCCGAGCACGCTGAGCACGAAGAACAGCCAGACGGGGTCGGCGCGGCGGAAGAAGAAGCTTTCGAGGAAGCCGTTCAGCGCCGCGAACAGCAACACCATCATGAAGAAGTCGCCGAGATAGATGTTCTCCTTGCGCAGCGGGATGCGCATATAGTCGCGCAGCGGCGCGATCAGGAAGGTGTAGACCGCCAGGCAAAGCGCCGGAATACCCATCAGCACGGCGATGTCGAGATAGCCGTCATGGCCGTGCACAATGGTCCGGATGTCCCAGGGTCGGTCGAAGGGCTGGTCCTGGTTGAGCAGCAGCGGTGTCCCCCAGAAGCTCTCATAGCCGTAGCCGGTCCAGGGTTTCTTCGCCAGCATGCCGCCGGCGAACTCCCACAGCGTCGTGCGCCCGGTATAGGTAAGGTCGGGAAAATAGACCGCCGCCAGGTGCTTCACCGGCGGAATGAAGACAATGCCCAGCGTGCCGACCGCCGTGGCGATGATTGCCAGCGCGAACAGGATCGGCGTGCCGAGCCGCATGCCGATCAGGCTCGGCAGCACCACGATCAGGATCGAGAACGGCACCAGCCCGACCGTCGTCTTGGAGCCGGTGTGCAGCATGAAGATCATGGCGACGGCGAAGATGCCCGCGCCCCAGAGCTTCTGCCCCCGCCGATAGAGATAGAGCCCGGCGAAGCTGAAGCAGGCCATGATCGGCCCGGCGATGTTCTTGTGGGTGAAGACGCCGCGCCAGAGCCCAGCATGTTCGGGTTCCTGCGAGTCGGCCGTGTGCATGGCCTCATGCGGAAAGACGATCAGGCCGACATAGGAGAGGCCGATGACGACAATGGCGGTGAAGATGATGACCTTGGAGAAGCTTTCCGCGTCGCGCGGCAGCGCCAGGATCGTTGCCATGGTCAGGATGCCGATCAGCGTGAACGAGGCGGCGCGCATCGCCGAGGGCGGATCGGTCGCCAGCACCACCGATAGCATGAAGAAGCCGAGCATGAGCATCCAGGACGGGCTGAAGAGCGAGCGCGCCACCCGCGGGTCGGCGAACGCCATAAGCGAGAAGATCGAGATCGCGCCGAGCGAGCTGAAACCCAGCTGATTGACGATGTCGCCACCTTGGCCGGTCAACTCGGCGCCGGCCGGCTGGAACGGCCGGAACGACACCATGATGACGGTGAACAGCAGCGCCGCTATCGCGGTGGCGACGCCCTCGCGGGTGAACGCCGCGCTGAGCGGCGCCCGCTCAGTTCTTCTCAGGCTGCCGGTATTGCTCATTGGCGTATCCGAATTCGGCCATCACGCGGCCGAGGGCGACATGGATGGGATAGAGGCCGATCGCGACCGATCCCGTCCGCGCCAGCCGGATCGCGCCGCGCAGCGGCGAAGCGGCAAGCAGCGCTAGACTCTTGGCGAACACTTTCAGGCCGGCAAGCGGCGTGCCGGCGCGCTTCTTCTTCTCGACCAGCGTCGAGATCACGCCGTTGCGCAGGCTGCGGGCACGGATCCAGTCGGCCTCGACGCGCCGGGCGGGCACCGTCTCATGCACCTTGGCTGCGGCGCACCAGCCGAGCACGAAGCCTTTCTGGGCCGCTCGGCTGAGGAAATCGGAATCGCCGCCGCCCATGAAGTTGAAGCGCAGGTCGAGGAAGGGTGGGCTCATGGCGGTCAGCACGTGTCGCCCGACCAGGAGGTTGCCGGACGAATAGAGCGCAGGCACGCGGCCCGTCTCGCGATAGGGCGGCGCGAAGACCGGGTGCTCCGCCCATCTGGTATGCGTCGGCTCCGCGAACACCGGCACCTGCGGTCCGCCGATTATGTCGGCGCCGAGCGTCTCGGCCGCCTTGCACATGCGCTCCAGCCAGTCGGGATCGGCGAGCTCGTCGTCGTCGATGACCAGCAGGTGGCGGAAATTGGGAAAATGCAGGATCGCGGTCTGCCAGCCGGCGTTGTAGGCGCTGCAATTGCCGCGCTCATGCGCGATGATGACCAGACCCGACATTTCGCCGCGCTCGAAGGACGGCAAGGCCGCCTTGGCGCCGTCGCGCGCCTCGGCTTCGTTCTCCATCACGATCACGGCGAAGCGTCTCGCGGTCCGCTGAGCCTTCAGCGACGCCAGCGTCGCCAGCAGCATCTGCGGGCGCTTGAAGGTCGGCAGCGTAACGACCACCTCGATCGCCTCGGCGGCAAGCCCAGGGGAGCGTCCCGCGATCGATACCGAACCGTCCGATGGCAAGGGGATCATGCGCTCCAGCCGCAGGGGTGATTTTGGCCCTCGATAGCACTGCGATGATAACGTTTCGTTAATCACCTTTCGCGGCGAAATCCGCGACACCGAGACTCTCGGCGCCCATTTGGTTCACTTAATCAAGGGTTCACCCCGCTTTGCTATCTGGGTTGCGCTGGATAGGTGAGATGCATCTGCTGTTCGCCACATCGATCGTGCCCGACGGCGCTCTCGCTTCGGGCTATGAGATTGCCAACGCCGCGATCATAGACGCGTTGCGGCGCGCGGGCGTGCGCGTCACCGTGGTTGGCTTCAATTGGCCGGGAAAGCCGGCGGCCGACCCTGACAACACCATCGTGCTCGGCGCCGTCGACGTGCGCACCGAAAGCGCAGCACCGCTGCAAAAGCTCGCCTGGGTGGCCAAGGCGATGCTCTCCGGCCTCACCTTCGCCTCGGTCAAGCTGCGTATCGTTTCCGATGCCGAGGTCCGTGCCGCGATCGGGCGCGCCGGCCCAGTTGACGGTTATGTGCTGAACTCAGTGCAGTTCGCCGGCGCCTTCGAGACGCTCTTCGGCGACCGGCCGTCCATCTTTGTCGCCCACAATGTCGAGCACCGCTCGGCCGAGGAGAATGCCGCCGCCGCGGCAAGCCTCCTTCAGCGCCTCCTGTTTCGCCGGGAGGCGAGGCTGCTCAAGGTCATGGAAGAGCGGCTCTGCCGCCAGGCGCGTTTCGTCTTCACCCTGGCCGAGGAGGATCGCGCGGCACTTGGCGTCGCCTCCACCGACCGCTCGGCGGTGTTGCCACTGGTCACCCGCAGCCAGGCGCCGGCCGGCCGGAGGCGCATCGACTTCGACGCGGCCCTGATAGGCACCTGGACCTGGCAGCCGAACCGCATCGGGCTCGACTGGTTCCTGCAAAAGGTCGTGCCGCATCTGAAACCGGGTTTCCGCATCAGGATCGCCGGCGGCATGCCGGCGGGCATCACCTCCGCCCATCCCGGTGTCGAATTCGTCGGCCGCGTGCCTGACGCGCAGGCCTTCGTGCGCGCGGCCGCCGTTATCCCGCTGATCAGCACCGCCGGCAGCGGTGTGCAGCTCAAGACCATCGAGACCTTCGAACTCGGCTTGCCGTCCGTCGCCACCAGCCGCTCGCTGCGCGGCATCGGCCATCGCCCGGACAATTGTGTCGTCACCGACGATCCGATCGCCTTTGCCGCCGCGCTCGAGGCCGCCGCCGCGAATGCCAGGGATGTCGACGGCAGCGCCTTCCATCGCCGTCAGGTCAAGGCGCTCGATGCCGCGATCAAACTTGGCCTCGATAAGCTCGGTTCGGTCAGGCAGGAGGCGTTCGCATGAACATGCACGCCACCCGCAAGGCGTTCGGGTCCGACACGTTGAAGACCATCCTCGGCATTCCCGTGCTCGCCATCCGCTGGGACGACGCGATCGCGCTACTGACGCGGCTGGTCGCTGAGCGGCGCTTCACCAAGGTCAGCTTCCTCAACGCCCACAATGCCAACATCGCCTGCACCGATCCGGTCTTTGCCGAGGCGCTGGACGATTTCCTCATCCTGCCCGACGGCATCGGCGTCGACATGGCGGCGCTGCTGCTCTACGGCACGCCGTTTCCGGACAACCTCAACGGCACCGACTTCGTGCCTGCCTTCCTGCAGGCCTCGTCGCGGCCGCTGACCGTCGGCCTGCTCGGCGCCACCCGCGTGAACGCCGAGGCGGCATCGGTCAAGCTCGCCGCGCTCGCCGTGCAGCACAGGTTCGTGGTCATCCACGACGGCTATTTCTGCGCCGCCGAGGAGCCGGTGATCGTCGACAGGATCGCAGCGCTGCGGCCGGATGTGCTGCTCGTCGCCATGGGCGTGCCGCGCCAGGAATTGTGGATCGCGCGCCACATCGACGCCCGTCACTGCACGCTGCCGATCGCGGTTGGCGCGCTGCTCGATTTCCTGAGCGGCACGGTGCCGCGCGCGCCGCTGTGGATGCGCCGTCTCAGGCTCGAATGGCTGTTCCGGCTGCTGATCGAGCCAGGCCGCCTCTGGCGCCGCTACGTCGTCGGCAACCCGCTGTTCCTGTGGCGCGTCGCCAGGCAGAAATTCTCGGCCGCCGGAGCGCGTCCTTGAACAGCCGCTTCGTCCCGGATGCAACGGCCGAAGTCCAGCGGCTGCCGCCGGCGCCGACGGCCGCGGTGGTGACCGCCAGCTATGCGCCGGATTTTGAACGCTGCCGTCTGCTGTGCGAGACGATGGACCGCCAGCTTTCCGGGTTCGCGCGCCACTACATACTGGTCGAGCATCGCGACGTGGCGCTGTTTCGCCAACTGGAGAACCACCGTCGCATCGTCGTCGACGAACGCGATCTCCTGCCGCGCTGGCTGCATGTCGTCGACGATCCGTTCTCCCTGTTTCGCCGCCGCGTCTGGCTCAGCCTGAGGACGCAGCCGCTGCGCGGCTGGCATGCGCAGCAGCTCCGCCGCATCGCCATTGCCGGCCATGCTGGCGAGGACGTGCTGATCTTCTGCGATTCCGACGTCGCCTTTCTCAGGCCGTTCGACGCCAGTGCCTTCTGGCGTGACGGTAAGGTGCGGCTGTTCCGGCGCGATGGCGTCCTGGCGAACGATGGTCATGACGAACATCGCATCTGGTCGCGTAATGCCGGCGCGGCGCTCGGCATCGATCCGACCAAGATCACGGTGCACGATTACATTTCGACGCTGATCGCCTGGCGGCGCGAGACCGTCACGGCGATGTGCAGCCGGATCGAGAATGTGCATGGCCGCGACTGGGTCGCGGTCCTCGGCTCGGCGCGAAAATTCTCCGAATGCATGATCTACGGCCGCTATGTCGACGACGTGTCGGAGGGGGCCGGCCATTTTCACGGTTCGGAAGAATTCTGCCGCGTCCACTGGACCGGCGAGCCCCTGTCGGACGATGACTTCCGCCGTTTCGTTGCCGGCATGGCGCCCGAACAGGTGGCGATCGGCTTGCAGTCCTTCATCGGCACCGACATCGGCCGCATCCACCGCCTGATCGGGCTCGCTTAGCCTAAGCAGAATTAGATGGCCTTGGCCGGCCTGCGCATCGCCGAGTAAGTGAGAAACGCCGAGGCGAGATAGAGCAGCAGGAAGACGACGTTGAGCGACAGCACCAGGTTGGACGTGTCGGCGATCGTCGTCAGCACATAGATCAGGAGCACCGCCTTGAGCCCGGCAAGCAGGCCGAGATTGAGCGCCCGGACGGCTGTCTGGCCGCGCGCGAACAGCAACTCGGCCTGGTATTCGACCAGATTGCGCAGGCCGGGCACGCAGATGGCTAGCGCCACCAGGGGCGCCGCCTCCGCGACATTCCTGCCCAGCGCGTTGGGGAAGAAATGCAGCACGATGCCGAGCGCGGCGAGCGCCAGCGTCGAGACCAGGAACACACCGCCCTCGATGCCGCTCTTGACGGCCAGCCGCGACAAGAGCTCCGGTGCCCGCATCATCCGTTGCACCAGCATCATCGAGAAGGTGCGGATCGGGATCGCCGTCAGGTCGACGAGGCGCATGATGATGGCGTAGATGCCGGCGAGATGAGCGCCGCCGATCGACAGCACCAGCAGCTTGTCGAACTCCATCTGCAGGTAGAACAGGACCTCGGCGCCGGCGACATAGATCGAGTCGGCGAGCCGCCTGAGATAAAGCTCGGTGCGCAGTCGCAGCCGCTGGCGCGGATAGAAGAAGCCGAAGGCGATGGCGAGCGAAGCCGCGTTGGCGCCGATGTAGTACCAGGACCAGACGCCGACGCTGTGCTGCGCCGCCAGCATGAACAGCACCGCGCCGAGCGCCCTTAGCGCGGTCGCCAGGATCGCCAGCACG
>NZ_RZOT01000328.1:0-6854 GCF_003999085.1 Mesorhizobium sp. M4A.F.Ca.ET.090.04.2.1 | reverse complement strand
CTGTCGTCGTCGCCGAGCCGGAACCCGCCGAATACGTCAAGATCTGCGACGTCTACGGCGCTGGCTACTTCTACATCCCCGGCACCGAAACCTGTCTGCGCATCGGCGGCTATGTCCGGTGGGATGCTTCGGCCGGCCAGGAAGGTTCGTTCAACGGTCGCCGTGTCGTCGACCATGAGGACGGCAGCATCAACGACACCTGGCACAAACAGGGCCGCTTCTCGCTGAAGACCTGGACGGCCCAGGAAACTGAACTCGGCACCCTCAAGTCCTACACTCAGAATAACTTAAGTTATACCAATGGCATTGACAGCAGCACGTTGAAGTTTGCCTGGATTCAACTCGGTGGGCTTCGCGTGGGTAAGGACGAATCGGCCTTCGACACGTTCATCGGCTACGCCGGCAACGTCATCAACGATACGCTGGTTCCCTACGGCGATTTCGACACCAACGTCGTGCAGTACTACTTCGACGCCGGCAGTGGTTTCTCGGCTATGGTCTCGCTCGAAGAAGGATCGGGGGCTGCTGGTACGATCGACAGTTATATACCGCATGTGGTGGGCGGCGTGAAGTACATGCAGGGCTGGGGCGCCGTCACCGGTGTTCTGGCTTATGACAGCAACTACGAAGAGGTGGCTGGCAAGATTCGCTTGGACTTGGCCCCGGCGCAGAACCTAGCACTGTTCGTTATGGTTGGCTACGGCACGAACGACAAGCTCTCGGATCCAGCCTATGCGGTCCCTGCTGGCGGCCGCGGTTTCTACAAGCAGTGGGGCGGCAACTGGGCAATCTGGAGCGGTGGCACCTACACCATTAACGAAAAAACCAGGTTCAATCTCCAGGCTTCGTACGATGAAGACAAAAACCTCGGCGTCGCCGCAAACGTTGAATACGACATTGTCCCCGGTCTGACGATCACGGCCGAAGTCGACTACATCAACGAAGGCAACTCCAACTGGACTGGTATTCCGGCGGGTGAGGATAACGCCATCGGGGGCATCCTCCGTTTTCAGCGGTCGTTCTAACGCAACGAAGCTTAGAACTCAGCGTCCGTCGGAGGTGTTGCGTGCGAATGCGGCTCCTTCGGTCGGTGAGGACCAAGCCATCGCTCCGGGAAGTCCGCCATCCTGCGAAAGGCGCCCAAGGTCTTGAGCTTGTCGGGATACAACACATGGACCATCTGGAAACGCGATGCACCCGCCTCAGACTTTATATTGGCGACTCAATGCCGGGCGGCGCATAGTTAGGCAGACGGTGGGCGGGCCAAGATACGGAACAAGTCGAGCGAACCGAAGTGCAGATCAAAGATGTCCTTCTCGCGCCTGGCAACGGTGCATTTTTTTATGACGATCAGGAAGCCATCAGGTCCGGCGCAATCCAGGACGGCTTCATCTATGTTGGCCCGCCGACAACGCCCGGGTTCCATTCGATTCGCATTGCAGCTTCGTCGCTAAGTATCGGTTTAGTCCTTCCTGACGACCACGTTGTCTGGGGCGACATGATGAATGTCCAGTACTCTGGTACGGGTGGACGTGATCCTTTGTTCGATACGAACCAAATCTCAAATTTGACTTCGCGCGTTATCGCGCCACGGCTTCTCGATGTTGATGCCTCTAGCTTTCGTACTTCTTGCGCAAAGGTTTTCGAACATGTTGAAGATCAACGGTTGCCCCTGGCCGTGGAGTATGGCGTTAGCCAAGCTCTTCTTCGCGCAGGCGCCTATCTTCAGCGCAAGACAATGGCGGAGATCGTATGCTTGGAGTTTGGCCTTCCTCTGCCGACGCGCCGAGTCCCGATCTACTGCCAGAGCGGAGACGCTCGCGAAATCAACGTTGATAAGATGATCCTGAAGGCAGTAGATGTGCTTCCCCACGGTCTGATTAACTCGCGACAGAAATTTGGAGTCGACGGCCAAACGTTCATAGGGTTCGTCAAGTGGGTAGCATCGCGTACGCGTCAAATCGGCCGCCCTGGCTATCATCCGGTACTGCATTTCGATGTATATGGCTGGATCGGCCAAGAAATCGGAATGGAGACGCAAAGGATCGCCGACTTTATCTGCAAGGTCGCAGATGCCGTCCCGGATTTCACACTCAACATCGAGTCCCCTGCTGATTTTGGCTCGACGCAAGCTCAAATTGAAAACTACGCCAAAATCGTATCGCTTTTGGAGTGCCGGGGTTCCAGCGCACGGATTGTTGTAGATGAGAGATGCAATACGCTTGAGGACATTCGGCTCTTCGCCGAAGCGAACGCCGCGCATCTGGTCCAAATAAAGACGCCAGACGTCGGCTCAATCGCCGATACGGCGCGCGCAGTTCTCATCTGCAAGGAAAATAGGGTGGGGGCGTATGTCGGGGGAAGCTGTACCGAGACAGATCTCTCCGCCCAAGTTTCTGTCCACGTATCTGTGGCTACTCAGGCCGACATGATGCTTGCAAAGCCGGGAATGGGCGTCGACGAGGCGTTCTCAGTTGTTGGGAACGAGCAAAATCGGTTGCTGGCGATGCTGAGCCGTCGTCGAAATCAAAACGAAAAAACAGTATGAAAAGTACGGTGCCGCATGCAGAATTCTCTTGAGGCCATCACTGTCGTAGCCGTGGAGCAGGCCGTGGCCGCGCCTTATGCATCGTCTCGTCTCGCTGACGCGGGCGCCCGGGTCATCAAGATCGAAAGGCCAGAAGGGGACTTTGCCCGCAACTATGACAAGTTGGTGCAGGGGCAGAGCGCTTACTTCGTTTGGCTCAACCGGGGTAAAGAGTCGGTCTGTCTGGACCTGAGGTTGGAGGCAGACCGCGAGGTCCTCGACGCGCTCATTGCCGCAGCTGACGTCTTTATCCAGAATCTGAAGCCAGGCAGTATCGAAAAACTGGGGTTTGGATCTGCTGATCTTCGTCGACGACATACCGGGCTGATCACCTGCGACATCTCTGGTTTCGGTGAGAATGGGCCGTATTCCCATTTGAAGGCTTATGATCTCATCGTTCAAGCCGAAACAGGCCTGTGCGCCATCACCGGCAACCAACAGGGACCCGCGCGTGTAGGAGTGTCGGTTTGTGACATCTCTGCAGGTATGACTGCGCACAGTGCAATTCTTCAGGCACTATATCACCGGGAGGTCACTGGCGAGGGGGTCGGGATTCAGGTGTCCCTGTTCGATGCTGTCGCTGACTGGATGAATGTACCGGTTCTGCAAAACGACTATAGCGCCTATCAAACGGTACGTGCGGGCGTGAAACACCCCTCACTGGCACCGTATGGCGCGTATCGCTGCGCCGACGGCAAAGACGTGATCTTCTCCGTTCAGAATGACCGGGAATGGGTGAATTTCTGCGAGAAATTTCTGCTGCGGCCTGAACTCACACGTGCACCCGGGTTTGCCGATAATATGGAGCGCCTCGGTCGACGTGCGCAACTTGATGAGATCATTGAAAGGCGGTTTTCCGAACTGTCCTGCCACGAAGCAATGCACGAGCTTGAGGCGGCCGGATTGGCATATGGGCGACTGAACGAGGTGGCGGATATTTCGAGGCATCCACACATCCGCAGGGTTGAGGTTGGCACCCCACAAGGAACTGTAGAGACCATCGCTCCGGCGGCGATCTTCAACTCTGAGCGCCCCTCGTTGCGCGCAGTTCCGGCTCTTGGTGCGCATACGGAGGCTATCCGAGAGGAGGTTCGAGCAGGGTTGCGCGCAAGAGCCGCGTCAGCGTGAGCGTGCCTCTGGTCGGGAAGGGGCGCGGTCGCAATTTACACAGTGCATGCCTAGCCCGCGATATGTCAGCGCTACGACCGCCCAGCAAGCTCACTAACACCGCCGCACTAAAATCGACGGCAAAGGCCACTTCATGAAGCACACTGGTCCGGCCGCTGGAAGCTCGTTGTCGATTCCCCGCTGGAGATCTCTGCTCTTCGTTCCCGCTCATGTTCGGCGCTTTGTGGACACGGCTCATGAACGGGGGGCAGATGGCGTCATACTCGACCTCGAGGACTCCGTTCCGGAGGATCGAAAAGATGAGTCACGGCGCCAGCTTTCTGCATCCGTGGCAAAGGTGGGCAGAAGGGGTGCTTATGTTTTAGTTCGCGTGAATCGCGGTTTGCGAGCCTTGGCGTCCGATCTCGATGCAGCCGTGATGGCGGGCGTTGATGCCCTTGTTCTTCCTAAGACGGATTCGGCAGCGTTGGTATTAGAGATCGCGAATGCGGTATCGGAACTCGAACGGGAAAGAAATCTTGCGGTGGGTCGAATCCGGTTCCTTGCCTTGATCGAGACCCCGGCAGCATTACAAAGTCTCTCAGCCATTGCGTCGGCCCATCCCAGGATGGTTGCAATGGCGCTCGGTCCTGAAGACTTCAGTGCCTCTGTTGGCGGTGCACCGGAACTCGACCTTCTTTTGACACCGAGCCTTTCCGTTCTGTTTGCCGCTCGCGCCGCAGGCTTGCTACCACTTGGCTCTATAGGAAGTATCAGCGAGTTCTCAGACAAGGACAGACTTCGTGAAGCTGCGGCGCATGCGCGGCGGCTTGGCTTTGCCGGAGCTTTGGCGATCCATCCAGCCCAGGTGGCCATATTCAATAAGACTTTCTCACCAAGCCCACAGGAACTCGAGTGGGCGCGTCGTGTCCTTGTGGCGGAAAAAGAAGCGACGGCGCAGGGCAGAGGCGCGTTCGCCCTGGACGGAAAGATGGTCGATCCTCCGGTTATCCGAAGGGCGCGAGATATCATCGCCACGGATCCGGCCGCCGAGTTGGCCGTTTGAGTCCTCGGCGGGTTGATCAAATCAGACTGGGACAACACGACAGCAAGGCGTCATGCAACTCGGCACAATTATTGCTGTCGCGCCATCGCATTTCGAGATAGATTAGATCGATTGCAATCTCCGCCCTCGGAAGAGTACCCGTGGAAATCAGGCAGTTAAGATACTTCGTTGGCGTGGTCGAAGCAGGCAGTTTCACGAAGGCCGCTGGCTTTCTGAATGTCGCCCAGAGTGCGCTTAGTCTGCATGTACGCCAACTGGAGGAAGGCTTCGGCACTCAGCTGCTGATACGCGACAGGACCGGCGTGAGCGTGACGGCGTCAGGAGCCAAACTGCTCGAGCGGGCGCGGGCGATTCTCAAAGAAATTCGACTTACCGAGGCGGAATTGACCAACACAGCCGCTTCCCCTGCCGGGGAGGTGACTATTGGCATTCCGTCTGGGGCTGCTCGCGTCCTGAGCGGTCCGCTGCTTGAGGCGGTGAGAAATGAACTGCCTAGGGTGTCCCTCAAGATGGTCGAGGGCATGACGGGACCGTTGGAGGAGTGGATGGCCGGTGGACGCTTCAATCTGGCGGTTTTGTACCGCACTGCGGACAGTGTGGGGCGAATGACTGTGCTAGCGCGCGAAGATCTTTGTCTGGTGGCTCCGTCCGGCCAGCCACCGTTCGAAGATGCGATATCTCTGGCGGACCTGCATGCATTCCCGTTGGCGGTTCCCATGCGAAATAACAATGTCAGGCGTTCGGTGGCTGACGTCGTCGCACAACACGGTTGCGCGCTGGACGTCAAGTTTGAAGTGGACTCCCTCTCAACGATCATCAACATGGTCGTAGAGGGAAAAGCGCATTCTATTCTCGCCCCGTCTGCCGTTCAGAAAGAAGCCTCTCAAGGGCTGGTCCGGACGGTCAAGATCGTCGATCCGGTGATTACCCGCTCCGTCGTGCTTGCTGTAAATTCCAAAGATGAGCGTTCTGCGGCTGTTTCCGCGGTCCGCAAGCTCGTTCCGAAGGTCGCCAGAGAATTGATTGAAATTCGGGGCTGGGCAGCGGTGGCGCCTGAGGCGACCTGACAACCTAACCTGTAAAGCTGGGGCATAATCTTTTGCGGCCATCAGGATCAGCTCGATCTGGATTCCAGATGGATTTCGGCAATATTCGATATTTGACCCGCCGCCACCATCGCGATGAAACTGGCTCAAGCGAGTTCAGAAGGTTCAGAAGTTTCGATATCGAAACTGCGCTCGTATGGCAAGAATTCAGTCAAGTGGAGCCCGCGATGTCCGACGCCAAGAGCTTCGAGCTCTTCATTAATGGCAAATGGCGAGCCGGTGGTAGCCGAGCCACTTTGCCGGTGATCAACCCGGCGACGGAGAAGGTATTTGCCTCAGTGGCCTCGGCTACGGTGTCAGACTTGGATGAAGCTCTTACTTCGGCAGAACGCAGCCGCAAGGCGTGGTCCTCACGACCCGCCAAAGAGCGTGGCGAGATCCTCGTCTCTGCCGCCAGCATTCTGGCAGAGAAAGCTGGCGCCGCAGCCAGGGACCTGTCGTCCGAACAGGGAAAGACGATCGCCGAAGCGACAGGAGAATACGCGCGCGCGGTCGAAACGCTGGAATGGAATGGCCGGCATGCCGATGAGTTGTCGGCCCCGATTCCGTTGGGCTTGAACAGGATGATAGCCCCGGAGCCGCTCGGTGTCGTCGCTGCATTTACGCCATGGAACTATCCGGCCGTTCTTATCGCCCGCAAGCTCGCCCCCGCGCTGGCGGCAGGCTGCCCGGTGATCCTCAAAGGGGCCGAGGAGACGCCAAGCGTGGCTGTCCATATCGTGGAATCTTTGCGTCAAGCAGGGATACCGGAAGGCGTGGTCAACCTGGTCTTCGGTGTTCCTGTGCATATATCGCGGCATCTGCTCAGTTCGCCAATTGTGAAAGTCTTGACGTTCACGGGGTCGACCGCTGTTGGAAAACAGCTGGCCACGCTCGCCGCGAAGAATTTGCAGCGCTGCATTTTTGAACTCGGGGGACATTCCCCGGTCATTGTGTGCGAAGATGCGGATCTGGCAAAGGCGATACCGGCTATTTCGGAATACAAATT
>NZ_RZOT01000327.1:0-6874 GCF_003999085.1 Mesorhizobium sp. M4A.F.Ca.ET.090.04.2.1 | reverse complement strand
GCAATGCCGTCCACACCGCATTGTCCTTCGATCTGGTCGGCGAGGACGTGCTGGTCACCGGCGCCGGGCCGATCGGCATCATGGGCGCGCTGGTGGCGCAATGCGTCGGCGCGCGAAAGGTGGTCATCACCGACATCAATCCGGTCCGGCTGGACCTGGCGCGCAAGCTCGGCGTCCAGCACGTCGTCGACGCCTCGAAGGAAAAGCTGCGCGACGTCATGCCGAAGCTCGGCATGACCGAGGGCTTTGACGTCGGCCTGGAGATGTCCGGCGCCGCCCCCGCCTTCCGCGACATGATCGACACCATGAACAATGGCGGCAAGATCGCCATCCTCGGCATCGCGCCGACCGGCTTCGAGATCGATTGGAACAAGGTCATCTTCAAGATGCTGCATCTCAAGGGCATCTACGGCCGCGAGATGTTCGAGACCTGGTACAAGATGATCGCCCTGGTGCAGGGGCCGCTAGACGTCTCGGGCCTGATCACCCACCGCATCGGCATCGACGATTTTCAGGTCGGGTTCGATGCGATGCGGAGCGGCAATTCGGGTAAGGTTGTGATGGACTGGTGAGCGCTACCGGGGCGAAAGCGAAAGCAAAGCGCCGCAGGCACCTGCCGCTAGACATAGGACGTCCGTTTGGGGTCTAAAACGGTGGGATAATGACGCTCGTCGAGCATGTCCAAGAATGGGTCCAACCCGACCGTCTTGATGAATTCATACTCGGCAGCGGAGATCAAATGGGCGCAAAGGATGGTGACGTCATCGTGGTCAATGGTCAGCGCTTCTGCAATGCGTTTATCGGGTGCAATGACAGGGGTCAAAAACATGAAAATTCTGAAATCCGTGCCCGAGACGGGCGACCAAGGCATTTCAATGCGGTGACCAAAGCCCAACCATGTATTGTCGATAAAGGGATACTCCGCCAGCCATTTGAGATTGCTGATGATGTTTGAGTCAGGCTCGCGAACATACCACATCAGTTCGGCTCGCCGCTCAATGTTCTCGCCTGCCGTTGACGGGGTAGCCATGCGCCGGTCGCTCATACCGTTGGTTAGGAGTACAAAGCCGTTGCCGGCGGGATCAATGAGCGAGAAGTCTCTACGAAACGCAAGAACCTCAACATCGTCAGGCCCTTTGCTTGGAAAGAGTTGATCGGGCTCGCCGAGCTCTTTGGTGTAGACCGATTTTCGATAGAGGTTGTTGGAGTTACCGGATCCGGGCGGCCCTCCGGCGAGAAATCTCTTTGGAAGCCAAGCCATCCATATGCTCCTGATTTCAGCCCTTTAGCCCAACGTGATTAGCACCAACTTTGTCTGGTCCCAAACAAGTTTCGAGCTCCGCTACGCCCTTCACAATCGCTCCTCGCTCTTCCGCTCCGAGTTTCCCCAGCAACTCCCTCTCAAACGCCTTCGCCAGCGGCACCATCTCGCGATAGGCGGCAAGCCCCGCCTTGGTCAGCGCCAGATGCTCGACGCGGCGGTCTTTCTCGTCGGGCGTGCGCGTCAGCCAGCGCCGCCGCTCCAACTCCGCCACCGCGCGCGAGACCTTGGTCTTGTGCATGGCCGACTGCTCGCCGAGCGCCGTCGCCGTCATCGTGCCGTGCTGGCCGAGGCCCGAAAGCGTGCGCCATTCCGGCCGGGTCAGGTCATGGCGATCCCGGTAGATTTTCGAGAATTCGCGGCTGACCGCGTCGGCCAGCCGATAGAGCCGGTAGGGCAGGAAGTTTTCCAACTCGAGGATTTCCGGTTCCATAGGCGCACCACTGTCGCGTCAGCCGTTGATAGTTACATTTTCGATGGTTACAAATGAAACCAGTTTGGTCAACATCGCCGGCAGGCCGCGCTATGCGAGGCTAAGACGGTGATCAGGGAGGATCGGATGGGCTTTTCCTACATGCCGGGCTTCGGCAACGATTTCGAGACTGAGACGCTGCCCGGCTCGCTGCCGCAGGGGCGAAACTCGCCGCAGCGGCCGGCCTACGGGCTCTATGCCGAGCAGCTTTCGGGCTCGCCTTTCACCGCGCCGCGCGGCACCAACGAGCGCTCCTGGCTCTATCGGATCCGGCCGAGCGTCCGCCACACCGGGCGCTTCAAGTCCACCCTCTATCCGCTCTGGAAGACCGCACCCAATCTCGGCGACCACGAACTGGCGCTCGGCCAGTATCGCTGGAACCCGGTGCCGATGCCGAAGGAGCCGACCGACTTCATCGAGGGCATGCGCACCATCACCACCGCCGGCGACGTGCTCGGGCAGTCCGGCATGGCGGCGCATGTCTATGTCGCCAACCGCTCGATGACCGACGATCATTTCTTCAACGCCGACGCCGAGATGCTTGTCGTGCCGCAGGTCGGCGCCTTGCGCTTCGTCACCGAGATGGGCGTCATCGAGCTCAGGCCCGGCGAGATCGCCGTGCTGCCGCGCGGCCTCGTCTTCAAGGTCGAGCTCGCCGATGCCGAGGTGCGCGGCTATGTCTGCGAGAACTACGGCGCCAAGCTGACCATGCCCGACCGCGGGCCGATCGGCGCCAATTGCCTCGCCAATCCGCGCGACTTCAAGTCGCCCTGCGCCTGGTTCGAGGAGAAGGAGACGCAGTGCCGGCTGATCGTCAAATGGTGCGGCTCCTTCCATGTCACAGAGATCGGCCATTCGCCGCTCGACGTGGTCGCATGGCACGGCAACTACGCGCCCTACAAATATGATCTGGCGACGTTTTCGCCGGTCGGCGCCATCCTGTTCGACCACCCGGATCCGTCGATCTTCACCGTGCTGACGGCGCCGAGCGGCGAGGAAGGCACCGCCAACATCGACTTCGTCATCTTCCCGCCGCGCTGGCTGGTGGCCGAGGATACGTTCCGCCCGCCCTGGTACCATCGCAACATCATGAGCGAGTTCATGGGCCTGATCCACGGCCAGTACGACGCCAAGGAGGAGGGCTTCGTCCCCGGCGGCATCAGCCTGCACAATTTGATGCTGGCCCACGGGCCTGACGCGACTGGTTTCGAAAAGGCCTCGCGCACGGAACTGAAACCGGTCAAGCTCGACAACACCATGGCCTTCATGTTCGAGACCCGATTCCCGCAGATGCTGACCCGCTACGCCGCCGAGGTCGAAACCAGGCAGGACAATTACATCGACTGCTGGGCCGGGCTGAAAAAACGCTTCAACGGCACGCCCGAGGGCGACTGGTCTTGAATTTGGACCGCCTCGTTCTTCTCGGCGCCAAGGGCGGCCCGGCGATCCGGCCGGGTGGGCCGTGGCCAAGTTCCTCGCTGCTCGAGATCGGCGGCCGCGCAATCGTCGTCGATTGCGGGCTGGGCGTCACCCGCGCGCTGACCGATGCCGGGCTCAGCCTGAAGACGCTCGACCTAGTCTTCATCACGCATCTGCATTCGGACCATGTGCTGGAACTCGGACCGCTGATCCACACCGCCTGGACGGCGGGCCTCGCCACGCCGGTGACCATCTTCGGTCCGCCTGGCACCGGCCACTACTGGCAGCGCTTCTGCCAGGCGATGGATTTCGACATCGAAATCCGCATCGTCGACGAAGGCCGGCCGGATATCAGGGATCTGGTCTCGGTCGGGGAGTTCGGCGGGGGACTGGTTGTGGAGGAGGGTGGGCTGAAGGTGACGGCGCTGCGCGTCGACCATCCGCCGGTGACCGACTGCTTTGCGCTGCGTATCGAGCATGGCGGCAGGAGCATCGTGTTCTCCGCCGACACGGCCTTCTTCCCGCCGCTGGCCGACTTCGCCAAAGGCGCCGATATCCTCGTCCATGAAGCGATGCTGGAGGAAGGGATCGAGCGGCTGGTGGCGAAGACCGGCAACGGCGCGCGGCTGCGCGAACATCTGCTCGCCAGCCATAGTTTCGCCGAGGAGGCCGGCCGCATCGCCAGCGATGCCGGTGTCAACAGATTGGTGTTGAACCACCTCATTCCGGCCGACGATGCCGCGATCGGCGAGGCCGACTGGATCGCCGCCGTCAGGAAAACTTGGGCCGGCGACTTGACGATCGCCCGCGACGGCCTTGTTGTGGGGTTAGGGCATGATCCCGAAAAGTGGGACCCGGTTTTCGGAAAAGATCATGCGACAGACAAAGACCAAAGCGGCGAACAAGCCGCGCAAGGAGAGGAAACCGCATGAAGCTTGCCACATTGAAGAACGGGACCCGCGACGGAAAGCTGGTCGTCGTCTCGCGCGATTTGACGCGGTTCACCGACGCCTCCTTCCTGGTGCCGACGCTGCAAGCCGCGCTCGACGACTGGCGGCGGATTTCGCCGCACCTCGCGGCAATGGCGGAATCGCTGGAGAACAATGCGGTGCCTTCGGCGCGCTTCCACGAGCATGACGCGCATTCGCCGCTGCCGCGCGCCTATCAGTGGGCCGACGGCTCGGCCTATGTGAACCATGTCGAACTGGTGCGCAAAGCGCGCGGCGCCGAAATGCCGGCAAGTTTTTGGACCGATCCGCTGATCTACCAGGGCGGCTCGGACAGCTTCATTCCGCCGCGCGATCCGATCCGCATGGCCGACGAGGCCTTCGGCATCGACATGGAGGCGGAAGTCGCCGTCATCGTCGACGACGTGCCGATGGGCGCCGGCCCCGACCAGGCGCGGGACGCGATCCGGCTGGTCATGCTGGTCAACGACGTGACACTGCGCGCCATCACCGGCCCCGAGCTTGCCAAGGGTTTTGGCTTCTTCCAGTCGAAACCGTCCTCCGCCTTCTCGCCCGTCGCGGTGACGCCGGATGAGTTGGGCGACGCCTGGGACGGCGGCAAGGTCAGCCTGCCGCTGCTGGCCGATCTCAACGGCAAGCCGTTCGGCCGTGCGGACGCAGGGGTCGACATGACCTTCGATTTCCCGGCGCTGATCGCGCATGCCGCGAGGACGCGGCCGCTCGCCGCCGGCGCCATCATCGGTTCGGGCACCGTCTCCAACAAGCTGGACGGCGGGCCGGGCAAGCCTGTCTCGGCCGGCGGCGCCGGCTATTCCTGCATTGCCGAACTGCGCATGATCGAGACCATCGAGGCGGGCGAACCGAAGACGCCATTCCTGCATTTCGGCGACACGGTGCGCATCGAGATGAAGGACAAGGCCGGCCATTCGATCTTCGGCGCCATCGAGCAGAAGGTCGAGAAATACGCGGGGTGAGGGGATGCCAGGCGAAGCCGTCTATTTGCTGTTTGGCGTGTGGGCGCTGGCCATTCTGGTGGTCTTCGTCCAGGCAACCCGGCTGAGCTACCGCATCGAGGCGCGCTCGCCTGATCTCGCCAACCGCAGCGGCGTTCCGCGCAAGGCGATGCTGTTCCACACCGTCACCAATCTCAGCGTCGCGCGGGACGAGGAAACACAAGGCCTGCGGCGAAAAATGATCCGGCTGCTGCTGATCGTTGTCGGCGGCTTCCTGGTTCTGGCGGTCGGCATCGGCCTTGTCGACAGGACGCCATGACGCCGATTGATCACCTGCGCCGCATGGCGCGCAACAATCGCTGGTCGAACGACCGCCTGTACCGCGCCGTGCTGTTCCTCGAGCCTGGAGAATTTGAGGCCGCGCGCACCAGCTTCTTTCCGTCGATCAAGGAGACGCTGAACCACATCCTCGCGGTCGACCATCTCTATCTCGACTTCCTGACGGAGGGTGGTGTCGGCGCTGCCGCCTATGATGATTTCGTGCCGTTCGACAATGTCGCCGATTTGGTAGTGGCGCAGATCACCTTCGACCGCAAACTGATCGCCTTCTGCGATGCTTTGTCGGAGGCCGATCTAGACCGTCGTGTCATCACCGATAGACGCGAAGACGGTATGATCCCCGAGCGCATCGGCGACATCCTCGCCCATGTCTTCCTGCACGACATCCACCACCGCGGGCAGGTGCACGCGATGCTCTCCGGCACTTCCGTTCCGCCGCCGCAACTGGATGAGTTTTTGCTCGACTACGACATCAAGCTGCGGAAGGACGAGGTCGAGCGGCTCGGTCTTTGAACCGCTCGCCCTCCTCGGCCTTACGCCGCCTTGCCGTCCAGCTTGATCACGCCGCGCTTGATCTGGTCCTGCTCGATCGATTCGAACAGGGCGCGGAAATTGCCCTCGCCAAAGCCCTCGTCGCCCTTCCTCTGGATGAACTCGAAGAAGATCGGGCCGATCACGGTTTTCGAGAAGATCTGCAGCAGGATCTTGGTCATGCCGCCGTCGACGACGCCTTCGCCGTCGATCAGGATGCCGTGCTTCTTCATCCGCCCGATCGGCTCGTCGTGATCATGCACACGGTCCTGCGACATCTCGTAATAGGTGTCGGGCGGGCCAGGCATGAACTTCAGCCCGTTGGCGGCAAGCAGGTCGGTGGCCTCGTAGATCGCGTCCGTGCCGACAGCGATGTGCTGGATGCCTTCGCCATTGTACTTCTTCAGATATTCGGCGATCTGGCTGGTCTCGTCCTTGGACTCGTTCAGCGGAATGCGGATCTTGCCGCAGGGCGAGGTGATGGCGCGGCTGACCAGCCCGGTGATCTTGCCGTCAATGTCGAAGAAGTGGATCTGCTTGAAGCCGAACAGGTCGCGGTAAAAGTCCCACCACTTGTCCATGTTGCCGCGATAGACATTGTGGGTGAGGTGATCGAGGTAGTAGAAGCCGACGCCCTCCGGCTTCGGGTCGCGCTCGCCCAGCCACTCGAACTCGGCGTCATAGGCCGAGCCTTTCTCCCCATAGGTCTCGATGAAATAAAGCAGCGAGCCCCCTATGCCGACGATGGCCGGCACGTCGAGCGCTTTGTCGGTGCCTTCATAAGGCGTGGCACCCTTCGACACGGCATGGTCGAAGGCGTGCTTGGCGTCGACAACGCGCCACGCCATCGAGGCGGCGCAGGGGCCGTGTT
>NZ_RZOT01000326.1:0-6878 GCF_003999085.1 Mesorhizobium sp. M4A.F.Ca.ET.090.04.2.1 | reverse complement strand
CGTGATCGCCGCCGTCAGCGACGTCTTGCCATGATCGACGTGGCCGATCGTGCCAATGTTCACATGCGGCTTGGTGCGCTCGAATTTACCTTTTGCCATAGTCTCTTTCCTTGGACGGCCTGGACATTCAGTTCAGTCGAATGCGGGGCGATTAGCGACAACGGCTGAAAAACACAAGTGCCTTGTGGCTGAGCGCGCCCGCCCGGTCAGAACCCATGATCCGATTTCGGGGGGATGTGGCATGCATATAGGACGTCCAGCGGAAAATGAAATGGGCGAAGCCGGCTCCGCGACTGGCCCATTGCCGCCGCTGCACGGGTCTGATCTCCTCGCTCGATGCAGTTCATCCCGACAAACCTCCGCGGTCCGCTGTTCATGGTCGTCTCGACCGGGTCCTATCTGGTCAACGATACGATGATGAAGCTCGCCACCACCGGCCTGCCGCCCTACGAGGTGCTGTTCCTGCGCGGCATCGCGGCGGCGCTCTGGGGAGTCCCGCTGCTTGTCCTGCTCGGCTACGCCAGGCAGGTCCCTTTGATCTTCGAAAGGAAGGTTCTGCGCCGCAACCTGCTCGAACTGGCGGCGATCCTTTGCTACGTCGTGGCGCTCGCCAACATGCAGATCGCCGATTCAACGGCGCTCGGGCAGATCACGCCGCTGCTGATGCTGGTCGGCGCCTCGGTGCTGTTCGGCGAGCGTATCGGCGGCGCGCGCATGGCGCTGATCGGGGTCGGCTTCATCGGCGCGCTGATGGTGGCGCAGCCGACGATGCAAGGGATTTCGGTCTATGCCTTGCTGGCGCTCGGCAACGCGGTCCTGTCGGCCGCACGAGATCTTGCCGGCCGCAAGGTCGGCGCCGAGGTGCCGGGCATGATCGTCGCCATTTCCGCCGTCGTAGTCGTGCTGGTCGGCTCCGGCGTCGCGCATCTCGTTTCCGAGCGCTGGGTCATGCCGGAGCCCCGCCACCTCTTGCTCATCGCCGGCGCCGGACTGTTCCTGATCTTCGGCCATTTCTTCATCTTCATGGCCTATCGCGTCGGACCGACGAGCGCGGTGGCGCCGTTCTACTATTGCTTCACCGTCTGGGCGGTCATCTCAGGCCTGCTGGTGTTCGGCCAGTTTCCCAACGCGCTCGCCGTTTGCGGCATCCTGCTGGTGGTGGCCAGCGGCCTTGCCATCGTGTCGCTGGACGAAAGAAGGCGCCGGCTGATACCGGTTGCCTAGGCCAGGCAGCCAAGCGTTTGACTCCCAGGATTTCTGGGCGGCACTTCCGCGTGCCTTTCATGCCGGAAATCTGGAGCGGGTAGCGGGAATCGAACCCGCATATTCAGCTTGGAAGGCTGCTGCTCTACCACTGAGCTATACCCGCGCCTTACACTGAAGTACCGGATTCACCCAAAAAGCGCCATGCGCTTTTCGGTCCGAGACTTTTTCGTTTCAGGGCTTCCGGGCCGGCAGTGGTGGAGAGGGTTGGATTCGAACCAACGTAGGCTAAGCCAACGGATTTACAGTCCGTCCCCTTTAACCACTCGGGCACCTCTCCAGTCTGCCGCCGGAGCCATGCAACGAGGCATTTGCCGATCCGGAGCCCGAGTAGAAGTCTTCTCCGAAATCAGCGAAGCGCCTTATGGCGGCAAGGCTGGTGGGTGTCAACCGCACGTCCCGGCAAAATGCGCTGAATTTGACAGCATCCTCGGCAAGCCGGCTTCTGCCAGTATCCATGGCCCGACGACACGGCTATAGAAGCCCGCCATGAGCAAAGACAACAAGCCCGGAACACCCAAAGACACTCACTACGCCAAGCTGCGTCGCGCCCACCGCGACCAGAAGGCCGGCGGCGCACCCGCATTCCGGCCGCGCCAGCCGCTGCCGCCGGGCGAATCCCCCGGCGACGGCCTGGTGCGGCTCTATGGCCTGCACACGGTGCGAGCCGCGCTCGACAATTCACGGCGCAAGATCAGGAAAATGCTGGTGACGCGCAACGCCGCCGAGCGGCTGGCGATCGCCGACCTCGCCGCCCTGCCCTTCAAGGCCGAGCTGGTCGAGCCAAAGGAGATCGACAGGATCACCGGGTCGGATGCCGTGCATCAGGGCGTGCTGATCGAGGCCGAGCCGCTGAAGCCGAAGCGCCTTGACGCGCTTGGCGACACTCAGTTGGTGCTCGTGCTCGACCAGGTCACCGATCCGCACAATGTCGGCGCGATCCTGCGCTCCGCGGTCGCCTTCGGCGCCGGCGCGCTGATCACCACGGCCCGCCACAGCCCGCAGGAATCGGGCGTGCTGGCGAAATCCGCCTCCGGCGCGCTGGAACATATTGATCAGATTGAGGTGAAGAACCTCGCCGACGCGCTCGGCCAGTTGCATGAGGCCGGCTTCCAGACCATCGGCCTCGATTCGGACGGACCGGCCGAGTTGGAGAAAACATTCGCCGGCGACAAAATCGCGCTGGTGTTGGGCGCCGAAGGCAAGGGCCTGCGTCAGAAGACGCGCGAGACGGTGACGGCGCTCGCCCGCCTCGACATGCCGGGTGCGATACGCTCGTTGAACGTTTCCAACGCGGCGGCGGTGAGCCTTTATGCGGCGCGAAAGTTCCTTTCCGAGGATTGAACGAGCGACCTGGATGTTCGAGACGTTCTCAGATCGGGGCGAATGGCTTGCGTTTCTTGCGAGCACAATCGGCACTCTACGAACGCTCACTCCATCGGAGTTCTACGACGAGGCGAACGACCGCTACCATGTGTTGATGGAAGACATATTTCGGCTTGTCCATACGCTTGAAAATCCCGCCGATATCAAAAAATTTCTCGACGATGCCTGTTGGGAGACCTGGCTGCCCAAAAGTCCAGGAGACTTGACCTCCATGGACGCCACGGAGATCCATCATCGGGTCGCCTGCAACCTGGCCGATGAAAGGTGGGTTGACGGAGCTCTCAGCCAGGCGTTCGAGAACGGCACACTTGTTCTTGCGCTTGAGCGGATCGGGGCTGAAATCGACAAGTTCAAGCTGGCGGACATCAACCAGCAATTTCCCTAACCACATCGCGATTTGCGCCGACGCTCATCTCGTGGTTGCGCGGAATATGAGAAACGGGCTCCGGCGTTTGACGCAGGAACCCGTTCTTGGCAGGCAAGAGCTGGCAGCTTGGGAACGTTGCGCCGCCTTCTCCCGACCTATGCTGCTTTGCCCTTGGCTTCGGTTGCTTGGCCGCCGACCTCGAAATTGGCCATCCGCTCCAGCGCCCTGACCAGCGCCGAGTGATCTTCCTTCGCCCCGCCATTGGCCGCGCATGAGTTGAATAGTTGCTGCGTCGTCGAGGTGTTGGGCAGCGAGACACCGAGCGCCTTGGCGCCCTCCAGCGCCAGGTTGAGGTCCTTCTGGTGCAGCTCGATGCGAAAACCCGGCGCGAAGGTGCGCTTGATCATGCGCTCGCCATGCACTTCGAGGATGCGCGAGGCGGCGAGCCCGCCCATCAGCGCTTGGCGAACCTTGGCCGGATCGGCGCCCGCCTTCGAGGCGAAGACAAGCGCTTCGCCGACCGCCTCGATGGTGAGCGCCACGACGATCTGGTTGGCGACCTTGGTCGTCTGGCCGACGCCGTTCGGGCCGACGAGGGTGATGTTCTTGCCCATCTTCTCGAACACCGGCTTTGCGCGCTCGAAGGCTTGTTCCTCGCCGCCGACCATGATGGTGAGCGAGGCAGCCTTGGCGCCGACCTCGCCGCCCGATACCGGCGCGTCGAGATAGTCGCAGCCGAGATCGTTGATCTTTTTCGCGAAGGTCTTGGTCTCGATCGGCGAGATCGAGCTCATGTCGATGACGAGCTTGCCTTTGGACAGGCCGGAGGCGACGCCGTTCTCGCCGAACAGCACGTCGGCCACCTGCGGCGTGTCCGGCACCATCGTGATGATGACATCAGCCGCCTTCGCCACGGCGGCATGGCCGGTGACGGTCTTCAGCCCTTTGCCGATCAGGTCAGCCGGCGGTTTGGAGCGATGGTCGCTGGCGACGACGGGGTAGCCGGCATCCAGCAAATGCCCCGCCATCGGCGCGCCCATGATGCCGAGGCCAATAAAGCCGATGGTTTCCATTGTTTCGCTCCTGAAATTCGTAACTGCAACTAGCCGAAGGTACGGCGCTGCCCTTCATCCGCCTGCCGGCACCTTCTCCCCGTATAGTGACGGGGAGAAGGAAGGCTTTAGGCGGCCGCGCTGCCCTGGCCGGCCAATGCCTTGAACCAGCCCAGCCCTGCGTCCGTGCCGGCCTTCGGCTTGTATTCGGCGCCAATCCAGCCGGCATAGCCGAGCCGGTCGATGTGCTCGTAGAGGAAGGGATAGTTGATCTCGCCCGTCCCCGGCTCGTGACGTCCGGGATTGTCCGCAAGCTGGATATGCGTGATACGGTCGAGGTTTGCCTCGATGGTACGGGCGAGATCCCCCTCCATGATCTGCATGTGGTAGATGTCGTATTGCAGGAACAGGTTCTTCGAGCCTATGCGGTCGATCAGCGCCAGCGCCTGGTCGGAATAATTCAGGAAGAAGCCCGGAATGTCCCGGGTGTTGATCGGCTCGATCAAAAGCCTGATGCCGGCCTGCTCCAGCTTCTCGGCCGCGAAAGCCAGATTCTCGGCAAAGACGTTCTCCAGCACCGCTCGGTCGGCTCCCTGTGGGGCGATGCCGGCAAGGCAGTTGATCTGCTCGCAGCCGAGCGCATGCGCATAGGTGATGGCCTTGGCCACCCCTTGCCGGAATTCCGGTACCCGATCGGGAAGCACGGCTATGCCGCGCTCGCCCTTTGCCCAGTCGCCCGGCGGCAAGTTGAACAGAACCTGCGTCAGCCCGTTCTTCTTCAGGCGCGCGGCGACGACGTCCGGCGCATGATCGTAAGGGCCGATATATTCGACGCCCTTGAAGCCGGCGCGGGCGGCGGCATCGAAGCGGTCGAGGAACTCGTGCTCGCCAAAGAGCATCGACAGATTGGCTGAAAAACGCGGCATTCTTTTTCTCCTTCTCCCCGCCGGGCTCAATCCAACATCATGATGGCCGTCGGCGCATCCTCATTGCGTTCGGCCAATTCCTCGAACTCGGTGATCTTGTCGATTTCCGTGCCCATGGAAATGTTGGTGATGCGCTCGAGGATGAATTCCAGAACGACCGGAACCTGGTGCTCCTTCATCAGGCGCTGCGCCTCCTTGAAGGCGCCGGCGAACTCTTCCGGCTTACGCACCCTAACCGCCTTGCAGCCCATCGCTTCGGCGACCGCGACATGGTCGACGCCGTAGCCTGCCTCGGGGTCGTTGGCGCGGTTGACGTTCTCGAAGGCGAGGCTGACCTCATAGTCCATCGAGAAGCCACGCTGCGCCTGGCGGATCAGGCCGAGATAGGCGTTGTTCACGACGACGTGGATGTAGGGCAGCCTGTGCTGCGCTCCGACCGCCAGTTCCTCAATCATGAACTGAAAATCGTAGTCGCCGGAGAGCGCGACGATATCGCGGTCCGGATCGGCCGCTCGCACGCCGAGGGCGGCCGGCAGCGTCCAGCCGAGCGGGCCTGCCTGGCCGCAATTGATCCAGTTGCGCGGCTTGTAGACATGCAGGAACTGCGCGCCGGCGATCTGCGACAGGCCGATCGTGGTGACATAGGTGGTATCGCGGCCGAAAGCCTTGTTCATCTCCTCATAGACGCGCTGCGGCTTCAGCGGCACCTGCTCGAAATGCGTCTTGCGCTTCATCGTCTTCTTGCGCTGCTGGCATTCCTTCGCCCAGCCCGACCAGTCGCGCAGCTTGCCCGCCGTCCGCCATTCGGTGGCGACGTCGAGCAGCATCTTCAGCGCCGCGCCGGCATCCGAGACGACGCCGAGGTCCGGCGCGAAGACGCGACCGATCTGGGTGGGCTCGATATCGACATGGATGAACTTTTTGCCCTTCGTGTAGACATCGACGGAGCCGGTGTGGCGGTTGGCCCAGCGATTGCCGATGCCGAAGACGAAATCGGCCTCGAGCATGGTGGCGTTGCCGTAGCGGTGCGAGGTCTGCAGCCCGCACATGCCGGCCATCAGCCGATGGTCATCAGGGATCGCGCCCCAGCCCATCAGCGTCGGAATGACCGGCACGCCGGTGACCTCGGCGAACTCGATCAGCAGGTCCGACGCGTCGGCATTGATGATGCCGCCGCCGGCGACGATCAACGGCTTTTCCGCCTGATTGAGCATCGTCAGCGCCTTCTCCGCCTGGGCGCGCGTCATCGCCGGCTTGAAGGGGGCGAGCGGCTCGTAGGCGTCGATGTCGAATTCAATCTCGGCCATCTGCACATCGACCGGCAGGTCGATGAGGACCGGGCCGGGCCGCGACGAGCGCATCAGATGAAAGGCCTTCTGCAGCGCCATCGGCACCAGATAGGGTTCCATGACGGTGACCGCCCATTTGGCGACCGGCGAGGCGATCGCGGCGATGTCGACGGCCTGGAAATCCTCCTTGTTGAGGCGCGCGCGGGGAGCTTGGCCAGTTATGCAAAGGATCGGAATGGAATCGGCCGCCGCCGAATAGAGCCCGGTGATCATGTCGGTGCCGGCCGGGCCGGAGGTACCGATGCAGAGGCCGATATTGCCGACCTTGGCCCGCGTATAGCCTTCGGCCATATGCGAGGCGCCTTCGACATGGCGCGCGAGAACGTGGCGAATGGTGCCCCTCGCCTTCAGCGCCGAATAAAGCGGGTTGATCGCCGCGCCCGGCACGCCGAAGGCGCACGAAATGCCCTCCTTTTCGAGAACGAGAACGGCAGCGTCGACAGCGCGCATCCTGGCCATTTGCAAGCCTCCACGAATTTGTTGGTTGGCTGAGCATGCCAGCACGCCCGCTATTTTTCAATTTTTTCAGAATATT
>NZ_RZOT01000325.1:0-6881 GCF_003999085.1 Mesorhizobium sp. M4A.F.Ca.ET.090.04.2.1 | reverse complement strand
CCTGGGTGAAGCAGGGCCGCTACCGCAAGCTGGCGCGCCAGCGCGGCGTCGAGGCCGAGAACCTGCGCCAGGCGGTCAGCCGCGCGCCTCAGGCGGCTCAGGCGCCGCAGGGCCCGGCCCTGCCGAAGCCGACCGCCTGAAGCCTTTGGGCGCAGCAGATGCCGTAAGAATTGCGGCTTCGCGGGCGCCTTCACTCCACGGAGTCTTCCATGCTGACCATTTCGGCCGCCGAGGTCGACCAGGCGCTGACCTTTCCCGGGCTGGTCGAGACGCTGCGCACCGCCTTCCGCGACGGCGCCGTGCAGCCGGTCCGTCACCATCACACGGTCGACCGTCCTGATGGCGCCGCCTCGACGCTGCTGTTGATGCCTGCCTGGACCGATTTCAACGCCCCCGGCGCCTCGGCGGGCGGCCATATCGGTGTCAAAATCGTCACCGTCTCGCCCGACAACAACGCCATCGGCAAACCCGCCGTGATGGGCCTTTACCTGCTGCTCGACGGCACGACCGGCGAACCGGAAGCGCTGATCGACGGCCAGCGACTGACGCAATGGCGCACCGCGTGCGCCTCGGCGCTTGCCGCCTCCTACCTCGCCCGCAAGGATGCCTCGCGCCTGTTGGTCGTCGGCGCCGGCGCGCTGTCGACCTTCCTCGCCAAGGCGCATTCGGCGGTGAGGCCGATCAAGAGCATCCGCATCTGGAACCGAACGCCGGTTAATGCCGAAAAGGTCGCCGCCGGCTTGCGCGCCGAAGGGCTCCCGGCCAGCGCAGCCGGCGATCTCGGCGCCGAGCTCGCCGAGGCCGACATCGTCTCCTCGGCGACCATTTCCACCGAGCCGCTGATCAGGGGTGCGCTGTTGAAGCCGGGCGCGCATGTCGACCTTGTCGGCGGCTTCACGCCGACGATGCGCGAAAGCGACGACGACGCGATCCGGCGCGCCCGCGTCTATGTCGACACTCGCTCCGGTGCCACCAAGGAAGCGGGCGACATCGTCCAGCCGCTGGCCTCCGGCGTCCTGAAACCGGACGCCATCATCGCTGACTTGCATGAACTGGCGCGCGGCGAGAAGGCGGGCCGGCAAGGCGACGGCGAGATCACATTGTTCAAGTCGGTCGGCGCCGCGCTTGAGGACCTCGCCGCCGGCATCGCCGTCTACAAGGCGCTCAAGCGATAGCTTCGCTTGCCGGCACCATGCCCATCGCTTGCGCGATCAGCGCAAAATCATGCGCGCCGATGGCAAGCAGCCCAAAACGGAACTGGTAGCCCCAGTTCGGCCGGCCAGCCGTCAAGTCGAGCCGGTCGAGCAACGGCTTGATCGGCGCTTCCCCAGCCTTCGCCCAGTCGACATCACGCCGGAACGGCGTGAAGCCTGCGCCCATGTAGCCCCGGTAGGGCTCGCCGTCGCGCACCGTGCCGATGGCGGTGAAAGATTGCAGGCCGTCCTTTTCGCCTAGGACCGTGCTCGGCGAATAGTAGACGATGCGGTCGCCTGGCTTGACGCGGCGCAGCGGCGCCGCCTTGCCATGATTGACCTGCATGAAGCCGCCTTCGCGGCCGATCCTGACATGCGCCGCCGAGGCGACCGCGATCCAGTGCGCACTCATCCCTGGTCTCCCTCGTTCAGCCAATAGACGCGCAGCCGGTGGTTGTCGGGATCGAGCGCAACGAAGGTGCGGCCGAAATCCATGTCCGTCGGCGCCTGCAGGATCTTCAGGCCGCGCCCGGCCCAGTCCCCATGGGCAGCGTCGACCGCCGCCGGCGTGTCCTGCGCAAAGACGAGCTCGGCTCCGCCGCCCGCGGCGGCCGCCGCCGGCTCCACCGTGTGGCGCGACCACAGCCCAAGCTTGAAGCCGTTGTCGAGCACAAACAGCACGAAGGTCGGCGACGCCTCGACCGGTTGCCGCCCGAGCAGCGCGCCGTAGAAGGCGCCGCTCCGCTCCGGACTGTCGACGTAGAGGATAACGAAATTTGAGGTGTTCATGTCTGCTCTCCAGGGTTTCGATTGGAGGAGCATAGGCCGCCCCACTGTCAGATTCTGGCAGCAGGCATTTTGCAAGAGCGCGTAACGAAACGTCAGGCCTCTGGCCCACGCTTTGGTGCGTCCAGCGACGCTCGCCACGCCTTGAGGAGAGCCTGGCGACGGCGCGGGTAGCGAATTTCGGTGGCGCTGAGGGCGGAGATGCGATCGGCGCGGAAATGGCGGAAATCCTGCCGCGTCTCGCACCAGGCGACCACAATCCTCACCTTGTCGAAGAAGCCGAGCGCGAAGGGCCAGACCATGCGCCGGGACTGGACCCCTGCCGCATCGCGATAGAGGAAACCGAGCTTGCGTTCGTCGCGGATGGCTTGGCGCACCAGGCTGAGGTCGATGCCCTCGGTGGCCTCGGCGCTCGGACCGACGAGCAGCGTGGTGGCATCGAGATCCTCGCGCAGATCGGCCGGCAGCACGGCCGCGATCTTGGCAAGCGCATCGGTCGCCGCCGCCGAAAGCCTCGCATCCGGCTGCTTGGCGACCCAGCGCGACCCGAGCACGATCGCCTCGATCTCCTCATCGGTGAACATCAGCGGCGGCAGCATGAATCCAGGTTTCAGCACATAGCCCAGCCCCGCCTCGCCCTCGATCGGCGCGCCCTGCCCCTGCAGCGTCGCGATGTCGCGATACAGCGTTCGGATGGAGACACCCATTTCACCGGCAAGCGTGCGGCCACTGACCGGCCGACGATGACGGCGCAGGATCTGGACCAGGTCGAGCAGGCGTTCGGAACGGGACATGATTCTCGGGACTTGGGGCCAAATCCACGATAGAACCGCATGGGCGCGGCAGGAAGCCGGGACGATCCACATCCGGCGACTCGGCCGCGCCCACTTCGCTCGGAGATGTTCGGTCAGAGGCGAAACACCTTGACCTCGTTGCCGCGCTCCAGCGCCTTGTTGGCGATGAAGATTTCAGCCTTCGACTGTTCGGCATCGCGATCGGCGAGAACCCGCAGCATCGCTTCCAGCCGTCGCAGCGCGATTGCCTTGTTGCGGTGTTGCGAGCGCTCGTTGCGTGCCGTCACCACGATGCCTGTTGGCAGATGGACGGCGCGCACCGCACTGTCGGTGGTGTTCTGATGTTGGCCGCCAGGACCGCCGGCGCGCAGCGTTTCGATGCGCACGTCGCAGGGTGCGATCGAAGCCTCGGCTGGCACTGCCGCCGCCAGATCCACCGCCTTCACGCCGACAAACCAGTTCTGGCGTTTGTGTCCCGAGCGCACCGGGCTCTTGAAGACGAATTTGACGGTGCCGCAATATTCCGCCGCCAGCGCGGCGGCGTTCGCGCCTTCGAGACCGAGCAGCGCGGATTTGGCGCCGTGCCGATCCGGCCTGTGGCCGAAGGTGACATCGGTCGTGCAGCCGCGCCTGTCGGCCTCGGCTTCGATGATGCCAATCAGCGCCATCAGCGCGACGCGGCATTCCGCCGGACCGCTGCCCGAGGTGACCAGAAGATCAATCGCGGGCATGGCGGTCCCTCCTTCCCTGGCGGTTGCGGATCGGTTTGCTGCGCGTGCGGTCGGAGGGGCCTTCGAAGGCCTTCTTGTAGGTGACCAGCGGCTTCATCGCTGCCAGCGCCAGCACCAGGCCTGCCTCGGCGAGGTCCCGCACCACCTGGCCGGCATCCTTGTAGGCGGACGCTGCTTCCTCGATAACCAAATTGCGGTCATCGCAGATCAGTTGCCCGCCCCAGCCGTTTCGCAACAGCGCGTCGCGCTCCGACCTGTTGCGGCCGGCGCGGCCATGCATCGTGGCGCGGTCGTATTTGCGGCCGGCGCCGTGCGAAATTCCGCCCAGCGACGAACCGGTGGCGTCGAGGACCTGCACGACATAGCTTAGGCTTGCCCGCGACCCGGCGATCGGCGCGATGTCTCCGGCAGCAACCGCAGCCGAACCCTTGTGGTGCACAAAGCCGCCAACCCGTTCGCGCACAAGGTTGTGCGGGATGTCAGCGACCAGCCGAACATCGCTTTTCAGCACGCTTGCCGCGCGCTCCGCGATCAGGCTGCGGTTGAGCGAGGCCCAGGCGACGCAGACATCATGCTGGCGGCGCCAGTGAATGCCGTCCGCGCTGTCGGGATCGAGCCCGGCGGTGATCGCGGATTGGCGATCGAGCATCTGCCCGAAGACAACCGCGCCGAGGCCGCGCGAGCCGGAATGCACCAGCAGATAGAGTTTCTGGCGGTCGAACAGGCTTTCGCCAGCGGCGTCGATTGTCTCATCGACCGCCTGCAGCTCGCAAAAATGGTTGCCGCCGCCGATCGTGCCCAGAGCCCCGGGATAGAGATCCGGCGGCAGATCCGAACGGCCAAGTGCCTCGGCCGGATCGAAGACATCCTCGGCTTCGATCCGGCGCAGACGCTCGGCAGCCTTGTCGATCCTGAGCTTGCGCAGCGGCAGGTCGAGTTCAAACAGCGACATGCCGCAGCCGATGTCGTTGCCGATCAGTTGCGGGTGCAAGCGCTGCGACAACACGGCGATACCGGTCGGGCCGTATTTGCCGGGGTGCAGGTCTGGAAAGGCCGCAACCGAGGTGACGCCGGGCAAGGCCGCGACGTTCCTGAGTTGCTCGAGCGCCGCGCCCTCGATCCATGTCTGCGGCGAAAAACAATGCTGGATATGCGCAGCCGGCACGGCGCGCGACGTAGAGGGGCTAAGGCCCCCGATAAGATTGCCCATGATGGAACACTTCTGGATACAGGTCCGGAGTCGGACGCCTTCAGGCATCCGTTCGACCGGCGGCAGCCACCAAGACGCTGGCTTACGCCGGAACCCCTGCGGGGTGCGCTGTGAAGATGTTCGTCATCTTTCGCTCCCATTCCAGAAACAACAAGGCGGCCCTCATAGACGAAACGCGCAAAAACACAAGTCCGTGGCAGCCACAGCATGACCGTCATCGCTTGTTGCACCGCCGCGCCCCTCATGCCAAAAAGCGGCCACTCAGCCCGGAGACCCTCCTGCTTGAAGTCTTTTCGCGACAAACGCCGCGACAACCGTCCGCCCGCAAAGGGCGGGGCCGAACACGCGCGGCCGCGCCAGGAGCACACGGCATCGCGACCACAGATAAGGTCGGGCGAACGGCATGAGGCAAAGACGCAGGAGCGATCCGAGCCCAAATCTGCGCCGCGCATCCTTTCGCGCCGCGATGGCTTGCTGCCTGCAGAGCGGCTGCCGCTGATCCTCGAAGTGGCGCCCAATGCCGACTACGCCCTGCTGGATAGCGGCTCGGGCCAAAAACTCGAGCAGTATGGCCCCTACCGCATCGTGCGGCCGGAGGGTCAGGCGATCTGGCAAAGGGCGCTGCCGGCCAGGGACTGGGAGCGCGCCGATGCCATCTTCACTGGCGACACCGACGAGGAAGGCATCGGCCGCTGGCGCTTCCCAAAAACGCCGCTCGGCGAAACCTGGCCGATGAAGCATGACGGCATCGACTATCTTGGCCGCTTCACCTCGTTTCGCCATGTCGGCGTGTTTCCCGAACAGGCCTCCCACTGGGATCACATGGCTGGGCTGATCATGGCGGCCAAACGGCCGGTCAAGGTACTGAACTTGTTCGGTTATACCGGCCTCGCCTCGCTGGTCGCGGCGCGCGCCGGCGCCGAGGTCACCCATGTCGATGCGTCCAAGAAGGCCATAGGCTGGGCCCGGGAAAACCAGGAGATGGCGGGGCTCGGCAGCAAGCCGATCCGCTGGATCGTCGAGGACGCCGTGAAATTCGCCGAGCGCGAGGAGCGCCGCGGCAGCCGCTACGACATCGTGCTGTTCGATCCGCCGGCCTATGGGCGCGGACCGAAGGGCGAGGTCTGGCAATTGTTCGACGACCTGCCCGGCCTGACCGACCTCTGCCGCTCGATCCTGACGCCGAAGCCGCTTGCCGTCGTGCTGACCGCCTATTCGATCCGCGCCTCCTTCTTCGCCATCCATGCCCTGATGCGCGATACTTTCGCCGGCATGGGTGGCACGGTCGAATCGGGCGAGTTGATCATCCGCGAAAAATCCGCCGGCCGCGCGCTGTCGACCTCGCTGTTCTCGCGCTGGGTGGCTTGAATGAACGCTTATGAGAGCTCGCGCGCCGTCGGCCAGGTGAAGGAAGTCACCAGCCTCGCCAACCCGCTGGTCAAGGACATCAAGGCGCTGGCGCTGAAAAAATTCCGCGAACAGCAGAACGCCTTCATGGCCGAAGGCCTGAAGCTGGTCATCGACGCGCTCGACCTCGGCTGGTCGATCAAGACGCTGGTCTTTGCCAAGGCCGGACGCGGCAACGCGGCGGTGGAGAAGGTCGCGGCGCGCACCGTCGCCGCTGGCGGCACCGTGCTCGAAGTCTCGGAGAAGGTGCTGGCGGCGATCACCCGCCGCGACAACCCGCAAATGGTGGTTGGGGTCTTTGCCCAGAGGGTCCTGCCGCTGAAGGATATCCGCGCTTCGGACGGCGACGTCTGGGTGGCGCTCGACCGGGTGCGCGACCCCGGCAATCTCGGCACCGTCATCCGCACCGTCGATGCGGTCGGCGCCAAGGGCGTCATCCTGGTCGGCGACACCACCGACCCCTTTGCCGTCGAGACCGTGCGCGCCACCATGGGCTCGATCTTCGCCGTGCCGGTCGCCAGGGCGACGCCGGAGGCTTTCCTTGCCTGGCGCAAGGGGTTTCCGGGCCTCGTCGCCGGCACGCATCTGAAGGGCGCGGTTGACTATCGCTCAGTCGATTTCACCAGGGGACCGGTGCTGCTTTTGATGGGCAACGAGCAGCAGGGCCTGCCCGACAGCCTTGCCGAAAGCTGCGACCGGCTGCTCAGGATTCCGCAGGCCGGCCGCGCCGATTCGCTCAACCTGGCGGTCGCCACCGGCA